>JBGTRP010000017.1:0-21835 GCA_041940685.1 Acanthopleuribacteraceae bacterium | reverse complement strand
CATGCGCCAACTGGCCGGCTACATAGGCCGCGGAGAGGCCGCAACTGATGCCCACCAATGCGAATGGCCCTTCTGTCGGTATCACCGCTTTCAGGTCCGCGATTCCGCTTTCCGGCTGGTCCTCGATGCCTTCGCGGGCTCGGAACAGAGCTTCCGTCCCTCCAGCCATCAGTCCGGTGATGCGCCCTTCGCCGTGGACCTCGCTCCAATTGGCGGCGGCATGAACCGCGAGCCTTCCGCTGGTGCCCGCGCCCGCCAGGATGACCCTTCCATTGGGATGGGCCAGAACCTCATGCAGTTTCATTCGTGCCCGGCCCAACCTTTTCAGAATCCCGGAATCGTAAAGGCCCGGCCCCCATTCGGGAGATCCGTAGATTTGTTCATCCGCCGCGATCAGCTTTTCCACAATACCGCTGGGATCCGCCTCGTCGATGTCTTGGGTAAGGGGATTGGACAACTCGGTTACGCGCATGGAGGTTCACCATTCGTGTAGGGGTTTGGTGGGAGCTTGAAGGAAAAAGTAGCGCCAAACACATGCCTCAAATCAGGCGGAGGAGAACTCGGGCTTCGAGCTCCCATTCGCCTCTACCCGCATGAGGCGCGCCTCGCGGATTAAAACAAGCGTCGGTACACGAAGTCGACCATGCGTTTTTGCACTTCCAAATGGTCGTCGCCAGGTTTGCGTTGCGCCTCGATGTTAATGTAACGGATCTTCCGCATCTCCGCGTATACGGACAGAGAGCCGTCGTCCTCATCGGGTAGCGTCGCGACTTGGGGGTGTTGGCAAACCACGTTCCAGCCCGCGCGTTTCATGGCGCGAAAATCTTTGGCCCTGTTGATGAAGAAGAGGTCGTCCTCATCGCCGGGCCCTTGATGGAGCCGCTTGATGTAGCGTGCGCCGCCCGCCAAGCGCGAGGCGTAGCGATGGATGGAAACCGTACCCTCGCCGCCCTTGCCGTCGTGGTCATAACCGTCCGTGTTGTTGTGGATAGCCACGATGATAGGTTTTTTCCGCCCCCATTGTTTTTTCGGTTTTAATTGTTCGAAAATGAAGCGGCCTAGCGCGATTGCGCGAGCTTGGGCCGGCCCAAGATCCGGGTTGCCCTGCTCCAGGTGAGGGTTGAGCCCTAGTAGGGAAGCGCGGGCGCCGGCCGGAGTAAAAATCCGATTCGGATCCACTTCGTAAATCTGATCCCCGATGTGAAGGGAGATGTGGCGCTCGCCGTTCTGGCGCAGAATGAGAAACCGGCCACGGCTGACCCGCACCTTCGCGGCGAGGTAGGCGTTAACCACATGCTCGTTCTCATGAGGCGCAAAAAACATCACGCGGCCCGTATAATCCTTGGATTCAAACGCCTCCAGGCGGATATCCTCCTGTACGGGAAAGACGAGCATCCGGTCGGGTTGCGGCATGGAATGGTCAGCAATCAAAACCAAATATAGAAAAGCCATCATATAAAAGATCCCTGCCGAGTATTGCGGAAAAAACGGCCCATTATAGCACCACCAGGGATCGCCGAGTTGTACTCGGCAAATTGTCAGAAATGGAAAGTGCCGACTACAAGTCGGCGATCCCGGCGGCCCGCTTCTGGATTTTCTTTTGTCGCTTTGCAGTTGGATTCGCTTGCTTTATACTTTCTGCTAAAGTGAGCCCAGTAAATTCCGAGGAGCGCCTAACCCATGAGCCAAGCCAACGCCAAAAAACTACCCGGCCTTTTAGAGTCACTCATCCCCGTTGCCTTTTTGATCATATTGCTCGTGGGCTCCGTCAAATTTTTTAAGGACAACTCCTCTTATGGGCCCAACCAGATCGCACTGATCCTGAGCGCCTGTGTGGGCGTTCTTTTGGGGTTGCGTAACGGTTTCACATGGAAAGAGCTGGAAGCCGCCATGGTGAAGGGCATCTCGCTTTCCATGGGCGCGCTTTTCATCCTGCTGGTGGTGGGCTCGCTGATCGGCACCTGGATTTTGGGCGGCATCGTGCCGACCATGATCTATTACGGCCTACAAATCCTGCATCCCTCGTTTTTTTACGTGGCTTCCTGCCTGATTTGCGCGCTGATCGCCGTTTCCACCGGGAGTTCCTGGACAACCGCGGGCACGATCGGCCTGGCCTTGGTCGGTATTGCCACGGCGCTGGACCTCAACCTGGGCCTCACCGCTGGCGCCATCATCTCCGGCGCCTATTTCGGCGACAAGCTTTCCCCCTTATCCGACACCACCAACCTGGCGCCCGCCATGGTAGGCACCGACCTTTTTACCCATATCCGCCATATGCTGTGGACCACGGTGCCGAGCCTTACCATCGCTTGCATCCTGTTTTTCGTACTGGGCTTTTTCGGCGAAACCGGCCAGACGGGAGACGATTTGCAGCCGATTCTGCAAGCCCTGCGCAACAGCTTCAATCTGGGTTGGTACCTGTTGATTCCACCCGTGCTGGTCGTGTTCATGGTCATGAAAAAGGTGCCCGCCTTTCCGGCTCTGCTGATCGGGGCTCTGATCGGAGGCGTGTTCGCCATGCTGTTCCAACAGGCGGCAATCGTGAAAATGATCAATGAGCCCGATCTCGCCCTTGGCTGGACCCTGCTGAAAGGTTTCTGGTTCTCCCTCTTCGATGGATACACGGCCGATACGGGCAACGCGGCCCTGGACAAGTTGCTCTCTCGGGGCGGCATGTCGAGCATGTTGAGCACGGTATGGCTCATCATCTCGGCCATGATGTTCGGCGCGGTCATGGAGACCACCAAGATGCTGGAGGCGATTGCCTCGCGCATCCTACGCATGGCCAAAAGCACCGGCTCCCTTATCGCCGCCACCCTGGCCACCAGCATGGGCATGAATATCGTGGCCTCCGATCAGTACATCGCGATCGTCTTGCCCGGCCGCATGTTCCGCGCCGAGTTCGAGAAGCGCAAGCTGCATCCCAAAAACCTTTCCCGTTGCTTAGAAGACTCCGGCACGCTTACCTCGGTGCTGGTGCCCTGGAACACCTGCGGCGCCTACATGGCCAGCACATTGGGCGTGGCCACGCTCACCTACCTGCCGTTTTGTTTCTTCAACCTCATGAACCCCTTGATCTCGGCCTTCTACGGGTTCACCGGTATCAGCATTGCCCCGCTGGAAGAGGAAGCCGAAATCCCGGGTGACGGCTCCCCGGACCCCGAATCCTGATGCCCAGATCTTGATTACCGCCGCGGAGGCGACGAGTCTTTCATTCGAGATGGAGCCCGCGGCAACAAGATCGGGTTGCTCAATAGCCCGAGCCCCTCTTTCCACGGCAGACTTTCTTATCCTCAATCCTGGAGTGTGAAAAGTGAACAAAACATCGATACGCATGGGACTTTCGGTGTTCCTGGCCTCTCTGAGTCTCTCCCTGGCCCAGGAACAGCCGCTCGCCTTTCGTGGCGCGCATTTAATTCCGATCGAGGGAGATGAGATCGAAACGGGATTGCTGGTGGTCCATGAGGGTAAAATCCTCTACGCCGGACCCGACAATGCGCGCAAAATCCCCAAGGGCGCCGAGGTGCGGGATGTCGGGGGCAAGGTGATCATGCCGGGCTACGTGGACACGCACAGCCATATCGGCGGTGGCGGCGCCGCGGACCGTTCCGCCCCCATACAACCCGAGGTTCGGGTGATGGATTCGATCAATGTCCGGGCGGCGTCTTTCCAAAAGGCGCAGGCCGGCGGCCTGACCACCATCAATGTCATGCCCGGCTCGGGTCATCTGATGAGTGGCCAGACCATTTATTTAAAGCTGCGGGACGGCAAGACCATCGATGACTTGATGATTCATGATGAGGATGGGGTCATCGCGGGCGGCATGAAAATGGCCAACGGCACCAACTCCCGACGCAAGCCTCCCTTTCCCGGAACCAGAGCCAAATCCGCGGCATTGGTGCGGCAGCAATTCGTCAAGGCGCGCGAGTACCAGAAAAAGTTGGAAAAGGCGGCCGAAGATCCGGAAAAAGCGCCTGAACGCGACCTGGCCATGGAAGCCCTGGTTTCCTTGATGAAGCGCGAACGCGTGGTTCACCATCACACCCATCGGCATGACGATATCTCCACGGTCCTGCGGCTGGCCGAGGAATTCAACCTGGATGTGGTCCTGCATCATGTGAGTGAGGGCTGGAAGGTGGCCGAGCAGATCGCCAAGGCTAAGACGCCTTGCTCCATCATCCTCATCGACAGTCCCGGCGGCAAGTTGGAGGCGGTGGATTTGCGCTTGGACACCGGCGCGGTTTTGGAAAAAGCCGGCGCGCTCGTGGCTTTCCACACCGACGATCCGATTACGGATTCGCGCCTTTTTAACCGCTCTGCCGCCCTGGCCGTGCGCCACGGGATGTCGCGCGCGGGCGCCCTGGCCGGGCTGACCCTGGCCGGAGCCAAAATGCTGCGTCTTGACCACCGGGTCGGGTCTCTCAAAGAAGGCAAAGACGCCGACTTTATCCTGCTCTCCGGCGACCCTCTCAGCGTGTATACCCAAGTGCTGGAGACCTGGGTGGAGGGTGTCCGTGTGTTCAATCGGGATGATCCCAAGGACCGCTTGTACGCCACCGGCGGCTACGGCGCGAGCCATGACGATGCGCAAGCCCATGCCCACCGAGTTTTGGAGTTGGAAGGAGAGGAACAATGAGAGGGTCTTTAAGCCTGACCATGTTGAAGTTGAGTTTTTGGGTACTGCTTTTTATCGCCCCACTCTCCGCCCAAATCGCGGTAAAGGGCGCGCGGGTTTACACCATGGCCGGGCCTCCGCTGACGGATGGCGTGGTTCTCATGGAAAAGGGAAAAATTACGGCCGTGGGACCGGCATCCTCGGTCTCCGTGCCGGAAGGGTTCACGGTCCACGAGGCTGCCGTGGTGACGCCGGGCCTCATCGACGCCCATACGGTGGTGGGTCTGGCGGGGTACCTGAATCAGGATCACGACCAGGACCAATTAGAAGCGTCCGCGCCCATTCAACCGGAGTTGCGCGCCATCGATGCCTACAACGCGCGCGAGCCGTTGGTGCAATGGCTTCGGGAGCACGGGGTTACGCTCATACACACAGGCCATGGTCCCGGCGCCCTCATTTCGGGGCAGACCATGATCGCGAAAACCGCGGGCGATTCCGTGGATGAGGCACTGGTTCAGCCTCTGAGCATGCTGGCCATGACCCTGGATGAAAGCGCCAGGGTGAGCGGGGGCAAGGCGCCGGGCACCAAATCCAAGATGGTCGCCATGCTGCGCGCTGAGTTCCTCAAGGCCGAGGCCTACATGAAAAAAATGGACAAGGACGACGCGGAGAAACAGCCCGCCAGAGATCTCGGCCTCGATATGTTGGTCCAGGCGCTCAATGGCGAGGTTCCCGTGATGATTACGGTTCAGCGCGCACGCGATATCCTGAACGCCTTGCGGCTTGCCGAGGAATTCAATCTCAAGTTGGTTCTGGACGGCGCGGCCGAGGCCTACCTGGTCATGGATCAAATCAAGGCCGCCGGGGTTCCCGTGATTTTGCACCCCACCATGAAACGAACCTTCGGCTCTTCGGAGAACGCCAGCATGGAGACGGCTTCCATCCTAAAGAAGCACGGCATTCCCTTCGCATTGCAGAGCGGTTTCGAAAGCTATGTTCCCAAAACTCGGGTGGTGTTGTTCGAAGCGGCCGTTGCCGCGGCTCAGGGACTGGGCGCTCAGGACGCCCTGGCCGCCATCACCATCGATGCCGCCCGCCTGCTTGGCGTTGAGGCGCGCGTGGGTTCCCTTGAAGTGGGGAAAGACGCCGACATGGCGCTGTTCGATGGCGATCCTTTCGAATACCTGACCCATGTGGTGGCGGTCATCATCGATGGAAAGCTGGTGAGTGAGGTCCAAAGATAGGTAGCGCCCCCGGTTTCCAGCGTTTGATGCAAAGCGCCTGGGCCGGTGGCGGGCGCTCCGCTCCCCCATGAGGTCTCCAATGGTATGATTTCGCTCTGGGGGCTTTTGAAATTCCGCAAATTATTGTATGTAATGGGCGGACCATAGAGGGCGGATTCCGGCTCGATCCCCAAGGCGACCCGTGTGGGATCGGCGCCGGCCGACTCGCGCCGCCGCGCTGCGCGAAGATGGTCCCGCGCGTTTCCTCGGAATCGATTGATTTTCGGTTCAAACGCTTGACAGGAAATGTTACATTTTAGCGTTTTACGGAGGTTTGAATGAGCGAAGCAAACGCTACTCAGAGTAAAAAAAAGGAAAAGCGACAGTTTCAGGCTGAAACCAAACAGCTTCTGAACCTGATGATCAATTCCCTGTACACCCATAAAGAGATATTTCTGCGGGAATTGATCTCCAACGCGTCGGACGCCTTGGACAAGGTCCGTTTTCGTTCCCTGACCGACGCCGATGTGCTGGGTAAGGACAAGGAACTTGAAATCTGGATTTCCATCGACAAGAAAAAGCACCTCGTCTCGATTTCCGATAACGGCATCGGCATGACTAAAAAAGAGGTGATCAAGAATATCGGCACCATCGCGCAGTCCGGGTCCAAAACCTTTTTGAAGGCCCTGGAGAAGGCGCCCAAGGACGGCTCGCCCGTGGACCTGATCGGCCAATTCGGGGTGGGTTTCTATTCTTCCTTCATGGTGGCGGACCGGGTCGAACTGGTTACCCGCACGGCTGGAGAGAAAAAGGCCACCCGTTGGGTCTCAAAGGGCGAGGGCACCTACACGCTGGAAGAGACGGAGCGCGAAAGCCGTGGCACCACGGTGACCCTGCATATCCGCAAGGACCTGGTGGACCCCGACCAGCCCGAGGACGACTATTTGAACCAGTACACGGTGCAAAACCTGGTCAAACGCTATTCCGACTACATCCGTTATCCCGTCAAAATGGGTTTTGAAACCGATGATTATCCCCGTGATGAAAAGGGCGAGATCATCAAAGATGCGGAGCCCAAAAAGAAAATCGATATTCGAACCATGAACTCCATGCTACCTATTTGGGAGCGCGCCAAGAAGGATGTGAAGGAGGATGAATACTTCCAGTTCTTCAAACATCACTTCAAGGACTGGAACGAACCCACCGACATCATCCATATCAAGGTGGAGGGAACCGTACAATACACGGCCCTGCTCTATATCCCCTCCAAGGCGTCGGGCGATTTCTATTCGGCCGATTACAAGAAGGGGATTCAGCTTTACTCCAAGCATGTCTTCGTCATGGACAACTGCCGCGACCTGTTCCCGGATCATTTGCGTTTTGTGCGCGGCCTGGTGGATTCTCCCGATTTCTCCCTCAACATCAGCCGCGAGATCCTTCAGCATGACCGGCAGATTCGCATCATCGCGAAAAATCTCGAAAAAAAGGTCATGGAGGCGCTGAAGAACCTGTTGGCCAAGGAGCGCAAGAAATACGAGGAATGGTGGGAGGAATTCGGCAAGGCCATCAAGGGCGGCATCTACATGCACTACACCAACAAGGAGAAGTTGGAGGATCTGTTGCTCTTCCCGTCCTCCCATTTGGAGGAGGGCATGACCACCTTGCGCGAGTATGTCTCCCGCATGCCCGAATGGCAGGACGAAATCTATTACGAGGTGGGCAAGAGCCGCGAGGCCATCGAGCGCCTGCCGCAGATGGAGGTCATTCGCGAAAAAGGCGTTGAGGTGCTCTATTTCATCGATAAGGTGGATGAGTTCCTGACCCAGAACCTCTACGATTACGACGAAAAGCAGCTCAAGTCGGTAAGCCGAGGCGAGCTCAATCTCGACAAGGATAAAAAGAAGAAAAAGAAGAAGAAAAAGGACGAAAAGGAAAAGGAAGCCAAAAAAGACGAGACCCCAAAGGAACACGAGGCGCTTCTCAAGGCCATCAAGGAGCATTTGGGCGAAAAGGTGAAAGAGGTGCGCATCAGCAAACGCCTCAAAACCAGCCCCGTCTGTCTGGTGGCTTCCGATTCCGGACCCAGCTTCAACATGGAGCAGTTGTTAAAGGGCGCCAACCAACTCACGCCCAAGGCCGCGCGCATCATGGAGCTCAACGCGGAGCATAAGATCTTCAAAATTCTGCAATCCGAATTCAAAAAGGACCAGGACTCTCCGGTCTTGCAGGAGTACAGCGATCTGCTGTTCTACCAGGCCATGCTCATCGAGGGTTATACCTTGGAGGACCCGGTCGAGTTTGCCAGCCGCATCAACTCGCTCATGGTCGCCGCGGGCGCCAACGAGGAAAAAGCCTAAATTCGATTCGCGATCGACAGGTCCGAAAGCGGGCGTCCCGGAAATGGCAATCCGTTTTCGATCCGGCATTCAAAAAGCGATTAAAGCAAAAGCCGGTCTCCATGATTGGAACCGGCTTTTTTCTTTCGCCAATGGTCCGCTCCGGGTGAGGGGGCCGATGCTTGTCGCTAAATGGTTACCAAACAGGGCCCCATTTTGGCGCCTAGGTCCGTGGGGTTCTCTTCAATGGCCTCGAAGATCTCGCTCAGTCGGGGACCGGTGGCTTCCACGCCCACGGCCAGGTTCCGTCCCCGTTGTTTGGCCTCGTAAAGGGCGGCGTCCGCGAGCTTTAATACCTTTTCCCAGGCGAAGGAGGTGGGATCGCGATCCAGGGGGAAAATGCAATAGCCGATGGAAGCCGTAATGCGGACCAGCTTGCCCGGCTGCACCTCGAATGGCGTTTGAGCAATATGATCCCGCAACCGTTCGCAGAGCTCCTGTAGGTCCTCGAAGGTGATTTCTTGAAAGACGATCAGAAACTCTTCGCCCCCCCAGCGGATGAGGGTATCCACCTCCCGGATGAAATGTTTGAGCGTGTCCGCGAGGGTCTTCAATACCAAATCGCCTGTATCGTGGCCGTATTCATCGTTGATGCTTTTAAACAGGTCCAAGTCCAGCATGGCGACGCCCATGGAGCTGGACGCGGGCTGATAGGGCCCGCTGTCGTAAAAGATGCGCTTGAGCTTGGAGAGCTCACCGGGCATGATCAGGTCCAGATAGTGGCGATTGCGCGCGCCGGTTAACTGATCGTTGAGGGCCAGGCTCTCCAGTTTTCTGTTGCTGGCCGCCAACTCCGCGGTGCGCTCGTCCACTTTCCTTTCAAGGATGGCGTTTTGCACCTTTAGCGAGCGGATCTTCAGCAGGATCAAACCCACCACCGCCAAGATCAGCAGGCCCACGAACCAAGCGCGCTTCCAGATTGGAGGGGTAATGATAAAGGAAACTCCTGCCGGGGTCTGGCTCCAAACGCCGTCAGCATTACGGGCTTTGACAAGGAAGCGGTAGCGGCCCGGGGGGAGGCGGTTGTAGGCCGCTGTTCCGGCCGAGGATGCGATCCATTCAGGATCCGAGCCTTCCAGCTTGTAGTTGTAGAGGATGTTGGTGGGGTCGGAAAAAGAGATGCCGGTGAATTGGAATTGCAGATAATTCTCGTCGTGAGCGAGCGCGAGCGGGAGTTGATGGGTTCGGGATTCACCCAATATTTTCACATCGGTAATGTTGATATTCGGCGGCGGCATGAGGGGCGTGGGTTCCGCGCTGCGGAACATGGTCACTCCCGCGGTGGTGCCGAACCACAGGTTGCCGGAGTTGTCCTTTAAACCCGCGCCACGGTTAATTTCGTTCGAGGTAAGGCCGTCCCGGTGGGTGAAAACCGTAAAGCTCTCGCCGTCAAAACGGTTTAAGCCGTTGCTGGTGCCGATCCAAAGATAACCCTGGTCATCCTCAAGCACCACATTGCAAATCGGGCTGGAAAGTCCGTTCTCGGTGGTGTAGGACTGAAACCCGTCTTCACGGAAACAACTTACGCCCTGGGTGCTTGAGATCCAGATGCGGCCTTTGCTGTCGCTGGTAATTTGGCTGATGAAATCTCCCACCAGGCCGTCCTCCAGCGTGTAGGTCCGAATGACTCGGTCATTGTGAATGATCCCCACGCCCTTGGCGGTGCCCACCCATAACTGCTGCTTTTCGTCCTCATAAAGCGTGTGAACCCGATCCGCGGGCAGGCCTTGCTTGCTGTCAAAGGATAGGAAACCGCGGCCATCGAAGACGGACAACCCATCAAAGGTGGCAAACCAGATGCGTCCGTCCCGCGTGGGTTTCACTCCGTAAACCGTGTTGTGGGGGAGCCCGTTTTCCTGCGTCAGTGAGGTGAAGCGGCCGTCCTTGTAGAAGCTGACGCCCTGAAGCGTGCCGATCCAAATCGTGCCCTCGCGGTCCTCGGCTAGGGCTAGAATCTTGTTGTCCAGCAGCCCGTCTTCCTGAGTGAACTCGCTAAAGCTGTCGTTGGCCAGACGGCTGAGGCCGCCGCCGTTGGTGCCCATCCAAATATGGCCTTGCGAATCCTCTAACAGGGCATAGACATTGTCGTAGGAAAACCCGGCTTGTGTCGTGTAGTTGAGGAAATTGGAGCGGCCCAGCCTGCATACGCCGCCTCCATAGGTGCCGAACCAAACCTTTTTCTCATTATCCAACAAAATACTTTGAATCCCGTTGTTGGACATGCCCCTTGCGATGTCGTAAATTTCGAGGCTTTCGCCTCTTAAATGTGCAGCCCCGGCCCGGGTAGTGCCGACCCACAAACCGCCGTTTTTGTCCCGGACAATATCGGAAACCGAGTTGTCCACAAAAAAATCATGATGGCCGTAGGGCGAAATCACCTCGTCCTTAATTTGGAACAGGCCAAAGTTGGTGCCGAACAGAATGTGATTTTCGCCAAGCTCGAAAAGGACGCGCACAAATCGGTTCTCGCGGGTGTATTGCTCGGGGAAGAAGGTCCAAACGCCATCTTGAAAATACCCGATGCCCGTGCCGTACAACCCCACCCAAATACGCCCTTGGGAATCTTCCAAAATGGCGCGCGCGCGCTTGCCCGGCAACCCGTTTTGCATGTTGAAAAGCTCGTATCTCCCGTCCTTGTAATGGAATACGCCCTGTTCGAAGGAACCTCCCCAAAGGCTTCCATCCCGGGCCTCGATCAAACAGCGAATACTGTCTGGGGCGGGGCTTTTATCCTCGTTTGCCAACAAAGAAAACCCGAGACCGTCATAGCGGGTGATTCCTCGTTCGGTGCCGAATAGCAGGCTCCCGTCCGAGGTTTGGGTGATGACGCGCACCACGTTATGGGCAAGTCCATCCACGGTGTTGAAATTCCTGAAGGAGCGCCCGTCAAACCGGCTGACACCGGCTTGGGTTCCCATCCACAGATACCCATCATGGTCTTGGAAGAGTGCGTAAACCACCGATTGCGCCAACCCGTCGTTGACCGAAAAATTGCTGAAGGGTGATTTTGCGGTGGCGCTCCACAGAAAAAGACTGATTGGCAAAAAGGAAAAAGCTAAAAAGAAACGCATGAATTTAATTCTCTGACATCTTTGGACTATGGCTTCCAACTTTACTCCATTTTTGTTTATTCTCATATCAATTTTTCTGGAGTTAATTCGCACTTTCTTTCCCATGAATCGGATTTGTTCGAGATACGCGATGCGGGAGACCCAAAACTGAAGTTTCCTCATTCCAGGCCATTTACCCTGCATAGTGTGCTTGGCGGCGAATCTATCCCATGCCCAGCATCAGGTTTTTTGATGGCCACACACTAGTTGGGAAATCAGAAAAGCCCATCGGCCACCCACTTCACTCCACCTGGTCCAAGATCAATCGCCTTCGTCAACCACTGCTTTACGATTGTGTGGTGTTCTGAGCGCCAATTCGGGCGTTGCTAAAAGCCCGCGTCAAGAGAAGCGTGGAGAGTCGAATTTTCCTGCCTGCCTCTGGTGGTAGGAATCATGTCCAGTTGGAAGCGGACAACCCATTCCGAAATTTCCGGGCCGGCCGAGAGGCGCCGCGAGTTTGACGGGTCTCAGATTCCTTTTAACTTGAAAAACCGCTGGAAATATTGGACGCCATCTTCTTTCGCGCGGGCCGCCTGAATACGGCCGAAAGGGCCTTTTTCCGCGTAGCGTTCGCGAAGCGCCCGGCTCAGGCTGGGGTCGTCATCGAACCAAAGATCGAAGTACTGGATGCTCCCGCCGGGGGGCTTGATCTCGAAATGAATATGCGCGGGTGGGCCTCCGTTGGGATAGGGGGCCGGGCGGATGGTGCGAATCTCATAGGAACCGCGCTCATCCGTGACAAGCCGGCCGCTTAAACGACGGTTAGACTCGTCCGCGCCATCACGGGAATAATAACCATGAATATCGGTGTGGTAGACGTAGATTTCGGCCCCGGCCACCGGAGTCTCGCCGTCGGAGGCGTACACGAAACCCGTTACCAAGAGCGCTTCACCGGGCTCTCCGGGAGGTGGAATGACAATTTTGGCAGTGGGTTGCTGGTCTTCGGAAGCAGACTGAAAGGACAGCCCGGGATTGGCAGCGAGCCAGAGCAATAACAAGCCGGTGATTAGGGCCCAATTGGAACTTTTGCGGCAGTTTTGCGGCGACCAGCTTAAAAACTTCATGCCATCCTCCTTGCTTTTTTCTCCGTGCTCTTCAACCGTTTTAATGCGTCAACGCATACACCACGATATTGATGCCCAAGGCGTAGGCCAGGGTAGAGTATTTTTGAAAATACCACTCGCCCTCGGCCTCCCGCTCAAAACCGTCACCGATGTCGGTGTTGTGTGTGGCTACCGCCAATAGCCGCCCGTCCGGGTCAAAGCACCCGCGGAAATGCACATCGTCCAATCCGCCGGATTTATGAATCCAGACAGGTTCCGTTTTCCATCCCTGAACCGCGAAGATGCGCGCCGGAATTTGGGGACAACCCTTTAGAGGAAAGACCATGGAAAGGATGGGATGATCCGCGGGGATTTCCCGCCAGCGCGCTTCCGGCAGCACGTCGCGCATGGTTTCTTCCAGGTTGTCCCATTCGGCCCATCCCCAGAAATCATCGACCCACAGGAAACCGCCGCGTTGAAGGTAAGCCCTCAGCCCTGCTTTTTCAGCTTCGGTCAGGACCATCCAGCCCACATCGCACATGTAGATAAATGGATAGTCGAACAGGTCTTCATCGGTGAGCCTGCGCACAATGGCGCGGGGATTGGGGTTGAGCGTGGTGAGCTCGCCCAAGCGGTAAACAAAATTCTCGTCGGCCTCCGGGTAATCGGTTTCCCAACGCTCCCAACTCCTGCCCCCGAAGGAATACCAGGACTCGCCATAGCCCCCCGCGCTATCGTAACGAATGCGGACAAATGTAAATTTGCCGAAGATGTTGAGGTTCTTTTTTACCCTAAAACGGTCAAAGCTTTCCCTATGATCGTCGGCCGCCCTTGAGGGCAGGGTTAGGTTCAGCAAAATCAGGGGGAAAAGCAAACGGAGGCGCATCATAGGAACTTCCTATCGGGTCGGTCCGGGGACCCGACTTGTACGGTTGTAAAGGGTATACGTCGTGGGGACTCCCCATGGTTTGCGAGCGAGGGTGAAAATCCAGGGTCCAGCTTGAGCGGAGAGCGGTTCCAAGCTATGCTTGGGCTCGAATAACCGCCGTGGGAGCCGCCCTCTTTACAAGCGATAGCTAAGCCGCTCCATTCCATTGAGTCTTCGGGGAATAGAGTCATGCGCGGAACCGTTTTGTGATTTGAGCGTAAGACCATAGAGAAACGCCGGCGCCGGAAAAGGCTCTTTTCATTATAAACCCGGAGGGAGGTCGATCTCCAGCCATGGAAAAGGTTACCGCGAAGTTTTTGGCCTTCGCCGAAGCGCTGCTTGAACCAGAATCACCAGGCAATTAAAAGCAATGTTCAGAGAATACTCAACCATGCGACTATCCCATTTACGATGCTTTCTATCTCCCCCGCGCTTTAGCGCTTGGGCGGTCACGCTCCTTTTGGGTTTCGCGGGGCTCGGCCTTGCCCAAAGACGGCCGCCAGACCCGGGTGATGGAGTGGTGAACGCCTATAGCGCGCTCTGGCGGCGCGGCGCCGTGGAGGAAGCTTTCGCACTCGTCGATGGGGAAATCGATCGAGCCACCGAGGGCGTTCCCATCGTCTGGCTGATGGATCGGACCCATTTGCTGTTTCAGCTCGGTCGCGTGGATGAAGCGATTTCCGACATGGAGTGGCTCCAGTACCGCCGCCCCTCGCCCGTCAAGGCCCTTCATCTGGCCAATCTCTACCAATACCGCGGTAAGCGCGGCGCCGCGCGGCGGGTGCTTCGTGAGGCCGTGGAACGGTTCAAGGGACCCGAACGCTACCTTGACGATGTGGATGATATGCTGGCCATGATCCGCATCCTGGAACTGCGGGGCGAGAACCCCAAAAATCTGCTGCGCACCATTTTGGATGGCGATCCCGACAAACCCGAGGCCCTGGCCAAACGCTACATGGCCGCGGCTAACCTCGCCTTCCGCAAATTCGATTTTCAATTGGCCGGTGACTATTATCAACGGGTTCTCGATATTCACGAGGACCATCAGGAAGCCCTGGCAGGCCTTGCCGAGTGTTTTTGGCGTTCTGGCGATTCAAGGGTGACCAACGCCCTGGATGCGGTCATCGCCCAAAATCCCTTTCACTTCCGTGCTTGCGCGATTCAAACCGAAATGGCCTTGGATGGCGGCGAGGCCGAAGAGGCCCTGACCCTTATCGACAAAATATTGCATATCAATCCCAATCATATTCGATTTCTGGGGTTGAAGGCAGGCGCCATGTTCCTGCTCGATCGTTTGGACGAAATGCGGGCCGCGCAAGAAAAAGCATTGCAGGTCAATCGCCATGCCTCCGAGGTGTACCGCATTACCGGCCGCATTGCATCGCGCCATTACCGCTTTGAGGAGGGCGCCGCCTTTCAGCGCCAGGCTCTTGAGTTGGAAGAGGACGACCATCTGGCCCGCGCCTTTTACGGGTTTGATCTGCTGCGTTTAGGCCGCGACGAGGAGGGCCGGGCGGAACTGACGCGCAGCTTTGAGGCCGACCGCTTCAATGTGCAGGTTTACAACATGCTGGAGCTCTTGGACACGCTTGCCGAGTTTCAGGTAGTTGACCGTGGCTCCTTTCGGCTGAAAATGCCCGCGCGCGAGTATGCGATTTGGGGCGGGGAAGCGCTTGCCTTGGTAGAAGAGGCCCATCGCTTCCTGCAAGGAGCCTATCAGCTCCAATTGGAAAAACCGATTCACGTCCAAATTTTTGATCAGCATGACGATTTCATGGTTCGTTCCGTGGGGTTGCCGGGCAACGTGGGTCATTTGGGTATTTGCTTCGGCAGGTTGGTGACCATGGATTCGCCCTCCGCGCGGGAGAAGTGGGCCATGAATTGGCGTTCCGTGCTTTGGCACGAACTCGCCCACGTGGCCACGCTGCAGAAAACGCGCAACCGCATCCCCCGCTGGCTTTCCGAGGGTATTTCCGTTTATGAGGAAACCCGCAAAGATCCAAGTTGGGGACAGCGTCTGGACCCGCAATACCGAATGGTGTTGGCCCAAAACGGACAACCCGGATTGAAAAGCTTGGAAACGTATTTCACACGCCCGCGGAGTCAGCTCCATTTGATGTTCGGCTATTTCCTCGCTGGCGAATTTGTGCGTTTCTACGTAGAGCGCCATGGATTCGACGCCTTGTTGGCCTCGCTGGATGGGATTGCCGCCAATCAAAAGGCGTTGGATGCGCTCGTGGCCGCCACGGGCGCGGGGACGGATGGGCTCGCTCGTGAGTTCCAAGCGTTCCTGACGAATCGATTTCAGCCATTTGAAAACCTGCCTAAGGTGCGCCCGCAGGCGTTGCTGGAAGGTCTGGACCCTCAACTTACCGCGCCGCCGCCCGCTCCCCTGGACGAGAGCTCCGCCTTTGGGGACGCCATGCTCGCGGGAGGTAAAGCCTTTAAAGAAGGGCGTTTGTCCGAAGCCGAGGAGGCCTGGCAAAAGGCTTACAAACTTTATCCCGAATACATGGGGGCGGATGGGCCGCTTTTTCGCCTGCTTGAGCTTTACCGACAAAGGGAGAGCCGCCGGGAGGTAGTGCAGACACTGCATCGCATCCTTGAGCTGGACGCCACACAATTTCAGGCATGTCTACAACTTGCCGAGCACTATCGCGAGGAGGGCGATTGGGAGCGTGTGTTGGAGATCAGCGATCGCGCCTTGGCCGTGGACCCCTTTGATGTGGATGCGGTGGAACTGCGCTTCCGGGCGCTCTCGGAGCTTGGCCGAGGGCCTGGGGCCCTCGCGGGCATCGAGCGGCTGATGCTGCTCAACCCCAACCGCCAAATCGATTACAAGCTGATGCGGATCGACCTGTTGGCGAAGACCGGAGACCGGAGCGCCGCTCGACTGGAAACCCTGCAACTCCTTGAGGAAGTGCCCCATTCCTGGGAAGCGCAGAGGCGGTTGCTGCGTTTCGTGGATGGTTCGGAAGGCCAATGAGCGGCCGCATGGGAAAGTGGTTGGGCGCGATGCTGTTGGCGGGGCTATTCGGCCTCTATTGCCAGGCGCAGTATTGGGGGGTTAACAATGCCCCCGTGATCAATCCTTGGGATACCGGGACTCGCCTGAGTTTTCCCGGCAGCAAGTTCACCTTTGCCCGAATTCGCTATCGAGGACATCGGGGCGATTGGTCCTGGCGCACGGATTATCCCGAATCGGATTTGAACTTTTCCATGCGCCTGAGCGAGTTAACCACCATTGAGGTAAACCGCGATGAGCAGGGCCGCATCATTCATGTGGTGCTCGATTTATCCGATGACCGCATCTTTGACTATCCTTATCTTTACATGGTGGAAGTGGGTTATTTGGACCTCAGCGAATACGAGGCCGAACGGCTGCGGACCCACTTATTGCGCGGCGGTTTCCTTCATGTGGATGATTTTTGGGATGAGCGTGAATGGGCCAATTGGGAATACCAAATCCGCAAAGCCTTTCCGGAGGAGGATCGATTTCCGATTGTGGATGTGCCCCTGAGCCACGAAATCTTTCACGGCGTTTTCGACCTGAACGAAATTCCCCAGGTTCCCAGCATCAACGCCTGGGTCAATAACCGTTCCACCAGCGACCGTCCCGGCTTGGATCCCCACTTTCGGGGCATTTTTGACGATGAGGGCCGCCTGATGGTGGTGATGACCTTCAACAGTGACCTGGGCGACGGCTGGGAGCGTGAGGGCGAAAATTACGAGTATTTCCAGAAATTCTCCGTGGCCAAGGCCTATCCGCTGGGCATCAACATCGTGGTTTACGCACTGACCCACTAGCGGGGCCACGCCCCAGCCGGGGGCGCCCAGCCGGGGGCGCCCAGCCCATCAAGGCTTTTCGTTTCCGGTTGCGCGGCCCCACGCAACAAGCCGCAAGTTGGTTTACTTTGGTTTCGCTTGCTGCTTGGTTCCTGTTGCGAACTGCCGCCTTGGCCTTACGAAAACACCACACAAGAGCAAAGAATTTGACTGCCAAAGGGTTTAGCGTTGCCGGCCCCGCTGGCGATTTCCGCTACATCTCCAGGTTCTGGATCAGCACCACGTCCGCGGCTTTTTGTTCCGTGTGCGTGTAAATGAGGCTATCCTCCTCGGGAGAGAGACTCATGCTTTGAAAATAATCGAAATTGAGCCGTGAGAGGTTGGTCACCTTGCGTTTGTTGTGGGAGACGAAATCGAAGTGGAACAATTCGGTCTCCAGGCTCGCGTTGTATTCACTGAAATAGATGCCGTCCTTGCCGAGCGCCCACTGAAACCATTGGTAAATTCGGTGTTTGCCCTGCAGGACCTTTTCCTCGACGCCCCCGTCCCGGGGCATCTTCCAAATGCCCGTTACCGGGTCTTTCAGCTTGTCGTAATAGAGGAAACCATCGCGCCCTTCCACCGCGCGCCAGCCGCCGTCGCTCGTAATTCGGCGCGCTTCGCCGCCGTTCGCGGGTATCTTCCAAATCTGCCAATCATCCTCGCGGTCGGAACTGAAATAGACCCAGCGGCTGTCGCGGGACCAACTGGGGAACAGCGCGCGGGAGGTCTCCGAGGTGAGCCGCGCGGGCACTTGTTCTTCTATTGTGATGGTTTCGACCACCGAAAGTCCATCCGGACCCGTGTTCACATGGTAGACGAGCTGGCCTCCATTGGGGTTCCAAGCGAGCGGGCCGATTTGGGGGCCGCCGTATTCGGTGAGCTTGCGGTGATCCTGACCCCGAACGTCACAGACCCAAATTTCGGGGTGGCCGGTGCGGTTGGAAACATATGCGATCTGGTCTTTTTGGGGAGAGAAGGATGGGTAGAGCTCCAGTTGGCTGGTGCCGATTAGGGATTGCCCTCCCGAATCATTTGCGCCCAGCTCAATTTTGTAGATATTGGGGTCGTAGCGCCAGCGTTCGTAAGCGAGGCTTTTTCCATCTCTGGACAGGGTGGCATGGCCGATTTTTCCCTCGCCCGCGAGTGGCACCCAGCGCGGCTCTTCTGGGTTGGTCGTCAGGCTCGATTTCCAAAAGCCGAAGGTTCCTCCTCGGTTGCTGGAAAAAAGGAGCTCTCTATCATTGATCCAACAGAGTCCCGCGATCTCACGGTCATCGCGCGTGATCCGTTGAATGTCCCCACGGTTCACCGAGGCTACGTGCAGGTCCATGTTCCACGGGGAATTGGCCCTCAGAAACGCGATGCGTTTGCCGTCGGGGGAAAAGGCAGGGGAAAAATCGCCGATGAAATCCTTGCCGGGCTCGGTGATGATTCGTTCTTCAAGGGTTTTCACCGAAATTAAAACGATTTGGAAGCGCTCCTCTTTCTCGGTTTCGCGCGAAACCACCAGCCATTCCCCGTCGGGGGACCAGCCCATCCCCGGCTGAATATTGACCGGGTTGCGGGTGAGGCGCCGCTCCATGCCGCCTCCGCTGGGAATGATGTAAATATGTTGGGTGTTGAAGTAGTTTTCCCGATCGAAATGGGTGCGAATGAAGGCGATTTTGGAGCCATCCGGCGACCAGGTCGGCGCGATGTCGAGGGAGGGCGAATCCGTCAGCTTACTGGGATAATCGCATTGTAATTGCTGGGTGTAGATATCGTATTGAATGCCGCCTTGGGCATTCCAGGAAAAGGCGATCTGGCTGCCGTTGGGCGAAAAGGCCGGGTCCATTTCATTGCCGGAAAAACTGGTGAAAGGCCGCACCTTCACGGGTTCGGCAGGCTTGGGGGGCCGCCCGGTTGTGGACAAAAAAGAGCCCAACCACATCATCCCTCCCAGCGGTGCGATCGCGGCCAGTAGCCAGGGCCAGAACCCGCGGCGGCTTGGGCGGCGCGCCCCGGGCCTAATGTCGGTTTCGTAACTGTTGGGGGGTCGGTCTCCCGGATCGGCGGCGGGATTTTGTACGATGTCATCTTTATCAAGGTCCTGGTTCGAAAAAACCACCGGAGCCATTAGGCGGTAACCGATCTTAGGAATGGTTTCAATGAGGGCGGGCTGGTGGACATCGTCGCCCAAGGCCTTGCGCAAGAGCGAAATGGCCCGTGACAATACCGATTCGGTGACGTTGATATCGTCCCAAACCGCTTCCAACAGTTCCGCGCGGGTCACGGTTCTTCCCTGGTTGCGGGCGAGGTACATCAGCACGCGCATGACCTTGTGCGTTACCCGCCGTGAACGACCCTCGCCCGAGATTCGGTTGCGCGAGGGATCGACGCTCCAACGGTCGAGAAGGAAGCCGCTAAGATCCTCGGGGTAAGATTTTTCATCCATGTTTTTTGCCCCCCGGTGAACCGTCTGACCAACAGCCGCGTGATTTCGGTTTTTCCTATGTACATTAAACGATTTCCCTGGTTAGGAGTTTCCGCGCTAGGGTGCTTTTCCCACCTAACCTTTGAAGCTTCCCGCTCGGGAGGTGTATACTTTCGCTGGAATTCCCATGGGCTCATCGCAAATGAGCGGGCGTAAAGGTCTCGGTTGAAGGCCACCGAAAAAGGGGGATAGCCAATGAACGATCACCAAAAATCCAGAGATCTCCATGCGTTGGCGGAGGACCCCCGCTTTCTGCCCTTGCTGCCCATGCTCTATATCGCCTGGAGCGACGGAGAGCTCAGCGCGGGAGAAATCGAGGCCATTGGCCATCAGGCTCAAAACCTGCCTGACCTCGACGAGGCCGCCGGCCAGGTGATTTCCGCTTGGCTGAACCCGAACCGCCCGCCCACGCCCACCTCTTTATTCCGCCTACTGCGCCGTATTCGAGAAGTTGCGGACGGTATGGAGCTTCCCGCGCGGCTTTCCCTGATCCAACTCGGTTTGGAGTTGGCCCGCCATGAGGCGCCTGCCGGGCTCGATTACTGGGAGCGTGAGGAAACCCTGCGGGCGTTGCACGAATTGGAAGCCGCCATGGATGTGGTGGGCCATGAAGCGGTCGCTGAAATGCTCAAACCGCCCGCTTGGGTGCTCACCCAGCCCTGGGGTTTGGACAGGGAGCCTCCGCCCCGTTTCGATGTGCCGGCCATGGAGCGCTTGCTGGATGGCCGATATCGCAATACGCGCGAGTGGGTTCGCCAATTGCTGGAGGACCCGCTTTTTGATTTCGATTTTGAAATGGACAAGGAGACCTATCGCGAAAAGGTGTTGCACTGGGTTCGATTTCTAGCCGAGAAGGGATTGGGTCGCAAGGCGTATCCCAAGTATTTTGAGGAAGACGGGGACCTGGGCAATTTCATCGCGGCCTTTGAGGTGCTCGCCACCTTCGATCAGTCCCTGACGGTGAAGGCCGGGGTGCAGTTCGGCCTGTTCGGCGGGAGTATTTTTCATTTGGGGACCGCCTCTCATCACGATCGTTACCTTCCCGATACCGCGTCCTGCAAGATGTTGGGCTGTTTTGCCATGACCGAATTCGGCCATGGCTCCAATGTGCGCGACTTACAGACGACCGCTCGATTCGAACGGGAAAGCGGGTCGTGGATCATCCACACGCCCACGGAGTACGCGCGCAAGGAGTGGATCGGCGGCGCGGCCATCCACGCGCGCCTGGCCACGGTTTTCGCCCAGTTGTACATCGACGAGGATTGCCATGGGGTACATGCCTTTTTGGTGCCCATCCGCGATGAGAAGGGAAAGGCGTTACCCGGGGTGCGCATCGAGGATTGTGGTCACAAAATGGGGCTTAATGGCGTGGATAACGGCCGCCTGTGGTTCGATCATGTTCGCGTTCCTCGTGAGAACCTGCTCAACGAGTTCGGTGATGTGGATGGGGAAGGCGCCTACAGCAGCAAGATTCCCGGCGCGAATAAGCGTTTTTTCACCATGCTGGGCACCCTCGTCGGAGGCCGCGTGAGCATCGCCGCGGCATCGGTGAGCGCCTCCAAAACGGCGCTTGCCATTGCGATTCGCTACGGCGCCATGCGGCGCCAGTTCGGGCCGGCCGGAGGCGCGGAAATTCCCATCCTGGACTATCAGAGTCACCAGTTGCGCCTGATGCCCCGGCTGGCGACCGTCTATGCCCTGAGCTTCGCGGTCCAGCAATTGGTGCGGGACTATGTGTTGGCCGAGGATGAGACGCGCCGCCACGTGGAAGCGCGGGCCGCTGCCCTCAAGGCATATGCCAGCAGACACGCCATCGACACCTTGCAGGAATGCCGCGAGTGTTGCGGCGGGCAGGGTTTTCTTTCCGCCAACCGCATCCCTCAGTTCAAGGCGGACTGCGACATCTTTGCCACCTTCGAGGGCGATAACACCGTGCTCTTGCAATTGGTGGCCAAGAGCCTGTTGACCGATTTCAAGCGCCAATTCGCCCATCCCAATTTGATGAGCGGGCTGCGTTATTTGGCCGGCCGGGCCCGCGGCGCCTTTACCAAGCTGCAAAAACCCGGAATTCTCAAGGATTGCCAAGACCTAACCACTTACATTGAAGAACTGGTCGCGGCTCTAAGTATATTGATCATAAATTTTGACCCGTCCAAGTTCGACGTACCGACGAGGCGTTTTGCGGCCCTCCAAAAAGCAGCAACCTACCTCAAGAAACT
>JBGTRP010000016.1:0-22280 GCA_041940685.1 Acanthopleuribacteraceae bacterium | reverse complement strand
TAGTCCACCAGTGCGCGCATGCCATACATCATGTGCTTTTCAACCGTGTCTTCACCCACCCCCATGCGGGCGGCGCACTCTCGTTGCGAAAGCCCTTCGATACGCCGCAACACCACCGCCTCTCGACACCGTGGCGGCAGCCGATCCAACGCAGGGTCTGAAGACCGTGGTCGCGGGTCATATGAGCCTGGCCATGACCCATTTCGATGGCGTCTACGCGGCGCTCAACAACAAGTGCCCGCACCAGGGCGGCCCCCTCGGCGAGGGCTCCATCGAGAACGGCATGCTTCGCTGTCCCTGGCATGGCTGGGACTTCCACCCCACCTCCGGAAAACCGCCCGGAGGCTATGATGACGGCGTCTGCACCTATCCGGTCGAGCAACGCGAGGATGGCGTCTACGTGGGGCTCGCGCCCGAATCGGAACCCGTCCGCACCGTGACCGACGCCATGGTCGAGACCATGGTCAACTGGGGCGTCACCCATGTTTTCGGCATGGTGGGCCATTCGAATTTGGGACTCGCGGACGCGATCCGCAAACAGGAGGAATTGGGCAAACTGCGCTTTATCGGCATCCGCCACGAGGGCGCGGCCTCTTTTGCGGCCTCGGCCTTTGCCAAGCTCACGGGCCGGCCCGCGGCCTGTTTCTCGATCGCGGGTCCGGGCGCCACCAACCTACTTACCGGGCTTTGGGACGCCAAGGTGGACCGCGCGCCCATTCTCGCACTCACCGGACAGGTGGACAGCCAGGTATTGGGTCCCGGCGCGTTTCAAGAGGTGGACCTCAAAACCGCGTTTCAGGGGGTGACCGCGTTCAGCCATGTGGTGCTCAGCGAGAGCAAACACACCGAGTTGATGACGCTGGCTCTGAAGAACGCGCTGCTCAAACGCGATGTGGCGCATTTGATCTTCCCCGACGAGGTGCAAACCCTACCCGCCAAGGATGTTCCCGCCTCCGGACCCGAGGGCCGCATCACGCCCTTGGAGATCGCCCCGCCCGCCGCCTCCATGGAACGCATGAAAACCATGATCCGCGCGGCCAAACGGCCGGTCATCATCGTGGGTCATGGCGCGCGTTTCAACATGCCCGCCATCACCCAACTCGCCGAACGGCTACACGCGCCCGTGGTCACCACCTTCAAGGGCAAGGGCCTGATTTCCGACCACCATCCCCTGGGTTGCGGGGTGTTGGGCCGCAGCGGAACGCCCATCGCCAGTTGGTTCATGAATGAATCGGATCTGCTGATCGTATTCTGCGCCTCCTTTTCCAATCACACCGGCATCACGCCCAAGAAACCCACCATCCAGGTGGATTTCGACGCCATGGCCCTGGGTAAATTCCACAAGGTGGACCTGCCGGTCTGGGGTGAGATCAGCGTGGTTGCCGACCATTTGCTGCAACATCTGGGGCCGGTATCGCCACTGGATCAGCGCGAGGAGATCGCCCATCGCTGGAAGATCTGGCGCGCGGAAAAAGCCAAGAGGGAACGCGATGACCGCGGCAACGGCATCAACTCGGCCTCCGTGTTCGCCGCCATGAACCGCCATATTCCGGAAAACGCGGTCATCGCGGTGGATGTGGGCAACAACACCTATTCCTTCGGGCGCTATTTCGAGTGCCGCCAACAGTCGGTGCTCATGTCCGGGTACCTTGGCTCCATCGGCTTCGGCTATCCCGCGGCCATGGGCGCCTGGTGCGCGGCGCCGGACAGGCCCACCATCTGCCTGACCGGTGACGGCGGATTCGGCCAGTACATGGGCGAACTGACCACCGCGGTCAAATACAACATGAACATCACCCATGTGCTGATCAACAATAACCAGTTGGGCAAGATCACCAAGGAACAGCGCGCCGGCGAGTTCGATGTATGGAAAACCTCATTGCACAACCCCAACTTCGCCCAATTCGCCGAAATCTGCGGCGCCCTGGGCATCCGCGTCAGCCGCAAGGCGCAACTGGACGAGGCGCTGCAAAAAGGATTGGCCCACGAGGGCCCGGCCCTCATCGAGGTGCTCGCCGACGCGGAGTTGATTTAGCCCAACGGACTTTATTCCATCCGCGACCATCCGCCCATTCATTTGAGAACCAGATATGACGACAATCCTATCGGGAATCATGAACGCGACCCGCCGTTTGGCTTACCCTCTCTCATGGGCCGTGATTTGGCTGTTGCGGCCGGTCAAGCTTTACGCCTACCGCACCCGCTTCGCCCTGGTGCAGAACTTGATCCTGGAATGCACCAGCTTCATCGATTTTTGTTTGGTATTCCTCAACATCCAAAACGAAACCATGCTGCTGCACTGGAAGATTTACCGCGGCGACTTCATATTCGGCAGGGCCATCATGCCCACCGATTACCAGTCCGCGGCCGAGGCTCTGCCGGGGCCCCTTTTCAAGAACAGCAACTTTATGGGCGTGGCGCTGCTCTCCAACGACAGCTTCTCCACCAACAGCCCCATCATCCACCAGTGCCCGCCGGTGCGGGCGCAAACGCGCGGCTACATCGACCAGCACATTTTCACGGAACGAGTCAAAGGCCTTGACGTGAACGCGGTCCGCGAGCATTGCGCCGCGATCCTGGATGCCTGGGAGGCCGACTCCAAGATGGCGACCGCGGTCGCCATCCGCCGCACGGTGCTGCAAACCACCTTTAAACTCTTGAGCAACACGGAAATCCCCCGCGATGAGGCCGACCGCATGACCCGTTCCTATATGCGCGCCTTCGCGGAAATGTCCTTGCTGAGCCACTATCTACCCTTTCTGGAGGGGTTTCTGGGAACGAGGAAACGGGTCCGGCAAGAGGTTTACCTCAAGCTGAAGGCGCTGGGCATCGACAACATGACCATCGATATGACGCTGTTCGCCGCGATGTTCAGCATCGGCACGCTGGTCATGCGCTGCGTGGAAGACTGCCGGCGTTTCCAGATCGACTACAAGCATTTGGAGCCGAACCAAAAACGGAACTTCATCATCGAGGCCATCCGTCTCTACCCCACCGTCACCACGGTTCACCGGGTTGTGGAATCGGAAGAGACCATCACTCTGCGCGGCAAGAGGCTTCACCTCAAGCCCGGGGACGAGGTGGCCTATCCCATCATCTGCGCCAACCGCGACCCCGCCCATTTCACCAACCCCGACCAAATCGATCTCCATCGGGATGAGGCCGTCTATGACAAGGTCTTGAGTTGGTCCAAGGGCTCGCACGCCTGCCCGGCAAAGGAGCTTTCCCTTACCCTCAGCCGCGTGTTGCTGGATGCGCTCGCCCAGCGATTCAACCTCCAGGAACTGCGCATCTTTAACCCCATTTTTTAGGAGTCCCCTCCACAAAGCATCCGAGAAGAAAGGATGGTAACCATGAGCAAACCGAATCGGAAATGGCCCGGCGACTCCTCCTGGCGCCGTCCGCTGACGCTCACGGTCGTCGGGGTTCTGAAACCCGAAAACACGGCTGATGCCAGGCTGGAATTGCAAAAGGGCGCCGAGGCATTTGGCCTGCAAAAACTGACTCGGCTCCATTTCCTGCGTTTTGTCCTGGTGGAAGCCGAGCAAGACCACCGCGGCCGCCATTTCCCGGCTCGGCTTATTTTGTCGGCGGTTTTTGATGGCGGAACCGAATCCTTTGTCGCGGATTGGATCGCCATCGCGGCCAAACCCTTGGAAAGGCTTTTCGCCCATTGCAAGGATTTCCCCAGGCAAGGCGGCTCCGAATCCTTGGGGGATTGGATGTTCGCGCATGCGCGGGCGCCGGAAACCTATCACATCGGCGCGCTCCGTCACGAGATCGCCGATATGCGGGCGGAAAGCGCGCTCCATGATGCGCTGCAAACCCACGCGGATGAGCGGCAGCAGTCTGGCGCGTGGGATCATGGCGAGCCTTGCCGCATTCACCGCGAGCTTCGGAATTATGTCGCCTCACGTCCGGATCTGGTGCAAGGACCCCGCGACCCCACGCCCCCTCGCATCTACCTTTGGCAATACCTGGACCTGCTCAAAAGGCTCGCCTTCCTTTTGGTTC
The DNA here is from genome assembly GCA_041940685.1 of Acanthopleuribacteraceae bacterium. Classification (GTDB taxonomy): domain Bacteria; phylum Acidobacteriota; class Holophagae; order Acanthopleuribacterales; family Acanthopleuribacteraceae; genus JBGTRP01. The sequence goes on along the minus strand of JBGTRP010000016.1, from coordinate 18,266 downwards.
CATCCGGCCTCCTGGCTTGGCTTTTGGTGGCGGCCGCCCGGGAATCCGTCGGCCTGTTGTTGCTGGCAACGATCCTGACGCTCGCCGATCTCACCCTAGTTTGGTTTCTTGTGATCCGGATTCACGAGTGGCTGGAGCCGGATGTGGAGGTCACGCCACCGCCCGGACATGTGGCCGCGCTCGTGGACCAGGAAGATTTCGGCGTCCGCAACCAGTTCACCATGCTGACCCCGGTGCGGGACTCACTGTTCCGCCGGCTCAACCTGCGTTACACGCTCTGGCTCTCCAACGGGTTCAGCCGTCATTTGTGGAATCGCGGCAAGTTAGCCGGGGTAGCCACCATCCATTTCGCCCGCTTTCACCGCCTCGACAAGGGGCGTCGCCTGCTGTTCATGAGCGATTTCGACGGCGGTTGGGACCGCTACCTCTTCGACTTCCTCGGGAAGGGATCCTTCGCGGTAGTTCCCAACTGGACCAACCTTCATGGCTGCCCCAAAACGCGTTTCCTGATCTGGCCCACGCGCGGTTTCGGTCAGCGGTTCCTGCCCTTCACCCGCGCCTACCAACGCCCCACGGACCTGTGGCACAACGCGCTCGGCCACCTGACCCTGCACGACATCCAACGCAACAGCCGCATTCGGAAGGGCTTGTTCGCGCATCTAAAAGAGCGCGAGGCGCGGGAATGGCTGGCATTACTTTGAGGCGAGGCTTTCCATGACCGAAAAAAAACTGGACCTGGAACAACTTCAAGGCCTGCTGGTGTCCGGTTACGCCAAGCAGAAGGCCTCCTGTTTCCTGCTGTTGCACATCGAAGAGGCCCCACTCGCGCGCAAATGGCTGGCGGGTCTCCTTCCGGACATCACCTTTTTTGGCGACAAGAGCGGCAGTCTCAAGCACAATATCGCCTTCAGCGCCGAAGCATTGTCCCGACTCGGCTTGTCCACTTCCGAGGTGGCCGGATTTTCACGCGAGTTTCGCGAGGGCATGGTGACCCCTCACCGGGGCCGCATGCTCGGCGACCTGCCCGAATCGCCCAGCGATCCCAACTCCTGGCGTTGGGGAGGACCGCGCAACGAAACCCCGCACATCCTGCTGATGGTATACGCGCCATCCGCACCCTCGCTCCGCGAACGATTGACCGCTTTGCGCGCCAATACGCGGGGCGTACGGATTTTGACCGAACTGCCCTCGGTGGCTTTGGCCGGCAACAAGGAGCATTTCGGCTTCCGCGACGGCATGGCGCAACCCATCGTGGCCGGCCTTCACAAACCGGGACCCGCGCGCGACACCCTGGCCCCGGGCGAAATGATTCTGGGCTATGACGACGAGAGCGGGGCGCCCGAGCCCGCTCCGGAATCGGCGCATAACGGAAGCTATCTGGTCCTGCGTCAAATCGTCCAGGACGTGGCAGGATTCTGGGACTTCTTCAAGCAATGGGAAGGGAATGCGGAAAAGATCCGCCTAGCGACGAAAATGATGGGCCGCTGGCCCGACGGCACGCCGCTCACCCTATCTCCCTCTCCCCCCGCCATTCCCAACCCTTCCAATGACTTCGGGTTTCGTCCCGATGATGTGGATGGGGAGCGCTGTCCTCTGGGCGCGCATATTCGCCGCGCCAATCCGCGCGATGCGCTGATGAAAAGCGCCTCGCGATCCATCCAAACCGCGAAACGGCATCGGTTGCTGAGGCGAGGCCGCGCCTATGGGCCGCCACTACCCGAGTCCGTCTTCCCGCGAGGAGTCCGGGTGGAGATCGAGGAGGGCTACCACGAGGGCGCGGACGAAAGGGGCTTGTATTTCGCCTGCCTCAACGCCAATATTTCCCGCCAATTCGAGTTCGTCCAACACAGTTGGATCAACAACCCCAAGTTTCACGGCCTCGCGGGCGAGAGCGATCCCATTTCTTCCCCAACCCATCCATCCTTACCGGGACAGGCCCCCGTCTTCACCATGCAGGGCAAACCCTTGCGCGCGCGCATTGCCTGCCCCCAAAAGTTCGTACACACCGTGGGCGGCGGCTACTTTTTCCTACCGGGCAGGGCCACGCTTCAAATATTGAGCAAAGCCTAAGCGGGCAGGGGTTCGTCCGGCTTTTCTTTCTTTCTCCTGACCGGTCCCCTGTCACCCATGGGTTTGTGCAGCGCCACGCCGGCCATGACCAACAACACGCCAAACACATCTCGGGCCGTGGGAATCTGGGCTAGGACGACCGCGCCGATCAGGGTCGCCATGGCCGGCAATAACGCCAAAAGCAAGGCGAAGCTGGCCCTGGGAAGGCGCGACATCGCCAGTTGATCGCAGACATAGGGCACCACGGAGGAGCAAAGGCCCACACCCACCCCCGCGAGTAAAAGAATGGGGTTGGCCAAGGCCTTGAACGCCTCGTGGAAACCGATCGGCGTCACGAAAAGGAACGCGGCGCCCATGGACGCGCCCAGAAGAGCGACCCCATTGGATGCGCCCGAGCCCGATATCCGATGACCCAGCAAGATGTAACCCACGAACAAGGAACCGTTCAGAAATGCCCACAAGAGGCCAACCGGGTCGCTTACCCAGGTGACATCGATCAACAAAAACACGCCGCCCACCGCGATCAACAAGGCAATCAGGTTGCGGCCCGTTCGCAATCCATAGAGGGCAACGCCGATCGTACCCACGAACTCAATGGCGGCCACCAGGCTCATGGGCAGGCGGTCGATGGCCAGGTAGAAGGCGCTGTTCATGACGGCAAGACAGGCGCCCAACCCCAACAACAGGAGCCGATCCCGGCCATTGCACTCGCGGAAGGTTTTCAAGGGCCCGGTAAAGGCCGCGAAAAAAAGAGCGGCCGAAGCGATCCGAAGCCAGGCCACGCCCAACACGCCCACCGCGGGGAACAATAACACCGCGAAGGCGGGACCCAGGTAGTGGAAAATCGCGCTGAGCCCGAACCAGGCATGAGGAGGAAAGCGTTCCGCGGCTTTTGAAAAGGAAAACACGGCATATTTCATAGCAAATAATATAAAGGCGTAACACGCTTTTTTAAATGCCATGTGCATGGTAATATGTAGAAATATTATATTTTTCGAAGGTAAACACAATGAAACGCATTCGATATAAAAACGGGCCCATCGATTCGGTCGACGCGGTTTTGTTAACCCAACTCGCGCGGGATGCACGCATCACCATGGCCGAACTGGCGCGAAAGGTGAAGCTTTCAGCCCCCAGCGTGGCCGAACGCATTCGGAGGCTCGAGGAGGCCGGCGTCATCGAGGGCCATGGGATTCGGGTGAACCCCGAGGCATTGGGTTTGCCGCTTTCGGCCTACATTCGCGTGCGTCCCATTCCGGGTCAACTCCAAAAGGTGGTGGAGATCTTGAAGGCCATCGATTTCATCGTCGAATGCGACCGGGTGACGGGCGAGGATTGTTTTATCGCCAAGGCGCATGTACCCTCTGTTGCCTCATTGGAAAAGCTGCTCGACAAAATCAATCTGTACGCCCTGACCAACACATCCATCATCCAATCGTCCCCGGTCCGAAGGCGACTACCGCCCTTGCCATCGATGTAAGCCCGAAAGGAGAGGAGACATGAAACCTCGCTTGAAGAAAGAGGTCGCCGAACTTCTGGAGACCGAGCCCGAGTTATTGCCGCTCATTCCGGAGTTGTTGGCGGACCTGGAAACGCTGGGAGGCAACCCGAGCACCCTGATCAAACTGGTAAGCAAGCATGCCGAACCCGCAAAAGAATGGCGCGTTCTGGATCTCGGCTTTGGCAATGGGGCCCTGACCATCGCCGCGGCGCGGGCTTTTTCATGTCGGGCTTGGGGTGTGGATGGCTTTGAGCCTTTCATCCAAAGGGCGCGCCAAGCGGCTCATGACTTGGGACTTGGAGACCGTTGCCGCTTCGAGCAGGGCGACCTGCGGGACTGGCTCTCCCCGGAGCGGCCCTTTGATCTTTTGATCTATTCGGCTATCGGCGGTCTGTTGGGTTCACCCGCCGAGACCCTGGGCAGGCTGCGGGAGGCGGTGAGGCCGGGAGGCTATCTATACATCGATGACGGCTACCTGCGGGCGGAAAAGCCGACGCCGCCCGGTTACGAGTACTGCCTGACGCGCGATGCCATGATCCGGGCGTTGACGAGCCACGGCGACAGTCTCGTGGGAGAGGCGGTTCAATCGGACGAGGAGATGGCAGGCATCAATGCGGAGAACAACCGCCTCATCCGTCTGCGCGCGGAACCTTTGATGCGGCGTTTCCCTGAAAAACGGATCCTGATCCAGGCTTACGTGGACCGGCAGGCCGAGGAGTGCCGCCACCTGGAAACCGCCTTCGTGGGGGCCTGCTGGCTGCTGCGGCGAAGCATGTAAGCCTCCCCGGGCAGACTTCTATTTTTTTCGCTGCCGCGCGGCGCCAGATCTGTAGGCCATCGTCCCGAGTGCGCGCAAACGAGAGCCTGGCACCATATTTGCTCATTTTCACGACATCACCATGGCCGGCCGCCAATTGGAACTCCGTTGCACGCCAACGCTCAGGCTTATCTTCAGGAGAATGGGTATGTCCATGCTTAAAATGGGGTCTTGGTTATTCTTTTTTTCGGTTGGTTTCCTGCAGGCGACCGTCAACTTGCAGCCCGAAACGACGGAAGTATACTCTCGCGGCGCCTGTCAACGCGCCGGGCAAATCGCCTTCAGGGTCGAGGCCGATGCTTTTTTCGAGGTCGCCTCCGTGGGCCCTATTTATGTCCGCCTTCGCTTGGACCACGCGGCCAAGCTCTGCGAAACCCTCGTCTGGTCCCATCCGGATAACCAGAACGCGGCCAGCTTCCAACGTCTGTTCCTGCCCTTACACCTGCTGGACGGGGAGAACGCCGATCGGCTCGTGGCGCCCCCGGAAACCCTCTCCATCGTGCGCTGGAAAAAGGGAGAAACCGACATTTGGTTCAAGGTGGAAGAGCCTACTCGGGATTGGGTTCAATTGGCCGACGGCAGTATGGTTCCCCCGAGTGAAACGCTCAGGGTGCAGTGGCTCCTGGGCCTCACCGCCCGTCAGGATTTCGAGCTCCACCAACCCCGGCACCAGGCGGGCAAAGCCAACCTTCCTTCCGCGACCAGAAATCCGGCCGACGCCACGAGCGCGGCGGCGGTTTCCACGCTATTCTGCGTGGATCTATCGGGGAGCAACCTGGAGCCCTTGCCCGCGGGACCCGAGCTTTCAAACCTGAATGTAGACCCCGTGGGGTTTTACACGGGCGTTGCCAGTGGTCCCGGAAGCGTAGAAGAGTCATTTGGCCAGAACGGAATTTTTCTGGGGAGCGGGAGTCAGGTTCCTTTTTCGCATACGGAACCGGTCGCCACCGCCAACGACGCCGACTGCGAGGGCATCGTGCTTTCAGATCCCGGACCGGTGATGGCCGTCAACCAGCAAACGCCCGGCCTCTTCCAGCTCACCAATCAGTTGGGCCTTCAATTGGATTGCGGAAACCCCTGGGGCGTACACCGCGGTTCCGTGGTCCGGCTGGAAACCGGGCCCGCCGGTGATCAGGGTTTTCGCGTGGCCGTGAACGGCAACAACCTGCCCCGCGATTACCACGAGGTGGACGCGAGTGTTCCGCCTGGAACCTTTGTGCTGCTGGAAAACGAGATCCAACTGCTGAACGCGGCACACGCGCCGCCGCGCGGCCGGGTAGGCGACCTTTTCCAAACCCCGGACGGCGCCTATTTATGCCGGTCCGGCGAATTGGTGTATACGGGAACCGGGACGACCGCGCCAATTGCCTGGACCATCCAGGCCACCGTCAGCCAATGGGACATGGCCGAACCCAACCCGGTACGCCTGACGCTCGGGGTAGAGGCCAGCAACCGGGACGATACCGCCGACACGCCGCCCTTCACCGGAGGGGAACAGCGAGCCTTTTGCGACCCTTCCCTGAAGACGGCCTTTCAATACGACTGGAATTTCGGCGCCTTTCCCGTGACGGTTCCCACGATAAGCGGCTGGAGCCTGCTGGTCCTGATCATGCTTCTGACAGCCATCGCGCCCATCGTTGCCCGCCGCCGGAGCCCAGTAGAAAAAACCACCGGGAATTGATCCTAAACAATTGCAGTCTTTCCAGGCTACAATCATCGAACCGCTCCAAGGTCGGGAAGGCTGCCATGATCCAATTCCTCAAGCAACCGATTTGCATTTCGATTCTTCCGTTCATCCTCGCCGCGGTTTCCGCGCACCAGGCGAAAAGGGCGCACGCCGTCCAAAAATTGGACTTTTTAATCGGCGATTGGGTCACCCAAAGCACTTGGACCGCGAGCGGTCAAAAAGCATCCGGCCGGTTGCGCTACGAGTGGGTGCTTGGCGGCGCCTGGCTTAAGATCACCTTTACCGGCAAGCATCCAAGCCGGCCCGTTTGGGAAGCGCATGGCATGATCCGCTACCTGCCCGAACGGGACCGCTATGAATCACTGATATTCGCGGGTCCCGAAGAGCCCGTGCGCCTGATTGGCTATTGGGTGAACGAGGAAAGGTTGCGTTTTGAAATGGATCGGGATGGCGTGAAATCCGGCATCGATTACATGCCGCGCGGCGACGGCGTTTACCAGGAAAACTGGCGCGAACCGAAGGGAGAACCCCGAACCGTGCTTCTGGAGACCTGGTATCAAAAAAGCACGCCCAACTAACGCCTGAAGCCGTTGCAAACCATGGTGGATTTGGTATTCTGCAAGAGGCGCTCTCATCAGGAGGCCGGGCGTTGGCTTTTGAAGACGCCGTGACCGGAATCCGTTCAAAATATGCGGCTATTTTGGTGCGGCTCCCTCGGAATAGAATTGGGTAGGCTTTGTTCTCCGGGCCCATGCGATTGGCATGAGTTGTGTAATAGGTTTTTTGAAAATAAAAGAGGAGGAGCTCCTTGAGTCGAATTTTTTTGGTTGCCATTTCAGTTTCAATTCTTTTTGGATCCGCTCCATTATGGGCCCAGCCCGACTTTACGCAGTCGGATGTTTACCAGGTAGGAGATGACGGAGACTATCTTGCCCTGGACGCCACCAATGCCGATCCCGGACCGGCCGGCAATGGGGTCACCTGGGATTTTTCAGATCTGCCACGCACGCCGGATGGGGACTTCACGGTCTTTTACCGCGATCCCGGAACCGCCCCCAACGGAAATCAATTTCCCGAGGCCAACCTGGTGGCCGTGCGGGACGCCGGTCCCATCGACGCCTACACCTTCTTTTCCTCGACCCCGCAACGCTTCCGGCTCGAGGGTTTGGACCTTCCCGACCTCGGCGTGGTGAACTACAGCGACAAAAATATTTGGGTGAATTTCCCCCTGAGTTTCAATGAAACGCAAACCGATGACTTTGTCGGCACCTACAACCTCACGGTCGAGGGTTTCAACGTGACCGCCAATCGTACCGGTTCGCTGACCACCAAATACGACGGCTTCGGGACCCTGATCCTGCCCGGCGGGACCCAGATCCAGAACGTACGCCGGCTGAAGCTGGACCAAGTGGTCGACGATGTCATCTCCGTTTCGGGCATTTCGGTTACCACCACGGTGGAAACCACTACCTATATCTTTTTCGCCCAGGGCGAGCGCCGCCATGTATTTCAATTCACTCTCGGCGAGACCACGGTTTCACCGCCGGGCCAGGTGGTCAGTTCGGCGGTGGCCTCCTATCTCGGGGACGCGGGCGGTCAGAACCCCCCGCCCATGACGGCTACCCGTCGGGGCGCCCACCTCACCGCACAAAACGGCAGCTTCGAGAGTGAAATCCTGATCCACAATCCGGAGATGACCCAGCAAACGCTCAGCCTGCACCCGCTCGACGGAGACGGCGGCGCACTGGCGGCGGTTGATGTGACGGTTGCCGGATTGGGCACCTCGCGCTCCCCACAGCAAAATTATTTCTCCACCGCGGCGCAGAGCTTTTCGGTGGAGGGTTGTGACTCATGCATCTTCAGCGTGGGGTACCGGGCGAATATTCCCGACGCCTCCACGGCCCAGGTCCATCAGGCCGAGCGCTTTGAGAACGAATTTTATTTCTATCCGGGCGAATGGGAATACCTGTTCGACGGCGCCGCGATCATCAATGCGGGCGATGCCGCGGCTGATATCACGGCCACCCAATTGAGCGACGATGGCGATGTGCTGGCGACGGTCACCCTGGAAGAAAGCCTCGCTCCCGGCGGCAAGCATCTCCGCCTGTTCAACGACCTCTTTACCAACACGCCCGAGAGCATTATCCGTTTGAATTCGACCCAGCCCATGGCGGTGATGATTCTGCGCATCTCCACGGATGGGCGCTTCCTCTACCACAACCTGCCCCTGCCCGAACAACCCGGTATCGGGGTACAGCGCTGGTTGGCCCATATCACCAGCGAAACCGGCGGTTTCGACACGGATGTCTACATCCACAACACAAGCGATAGCGACCGCACCTCCACCTTTCACACCTGCGCGGAGGACGGGACGCCGCTGGATGTCGTCAGCGTCACGGTCCCGGGCAACAGTACGCGCCGGTTCGCCAAAACCGACCTTTTTGATCCCGACACCAGTCACGCCTTCGTGACCGGGCCCACGGACAGCCTGGTCACCCTGGGCTACCGCTCGCGGGTGCCCGACTCCAGCACCGCCATGGTGCATGAGGCCCCGCCCGTGGGAACCAGTTTCACCATTTACCCGGGCGAGTGGAGCCAAATTTTCGACGGCCTGGCCATGGTCAACCTCGGCAACGACAATGCTGCCATCACCCTGAAACAAATTGGCGACAACGGTCAGGAACTGAACAGCGTCGTGCTGACCGGGTCACTGGCGCCGCATGCCAAATATCTCAATGTGTTGGAGGGCCTGATCCCCGAGAACAGCAATAGCATTCTTGTGGTGGAGTCCACCCAACCTTTGGCGCTGCTTTCCCTGCGGCTCTCCAAGGACAGCCGCTACCTCTACGAGAACCCGCCCCTGCCACAGGAGTAAGGGGAGGGCCCGTTCGAGCCTACCCTCCTCGAACGGGCCTCCGGGTTCAGGCCCACCCCGACCGGGGCGAGCCTTCCGGATCGCAAGAGGCAGTAGGGAAAATCCGGGGGCGGTAGAGGCGTCCGAATCCCATCGCGGCGCTTCACCGGACGCGGTTCCCTTCAGGGAGAACCGAAGGGCTTCACTCTTCAATACCCAACTGTTTGATCAGTTGAAACAGGTAGGAACGGTTGATGCCCAACCGTTTGGCCGCCTCCACTTTTTTCCCGCCGCATTCGCGCAGAACCTTGGCGATATAGTGTTTCTTGGATCGGTTGACGAAGTCTTCGAGGGTCGGGGGTTCGTGTTCGGCCTCCCAGGGATCCGTGCCGTGAAATTCGAAAGGCAGATCCGCGAGCGTCAGGCGCGGCCCCTCGCTGAGGATGACCGCCCGCTCGATGACATGCTCCAATTCGCGCACATTCCCCGGCCAGGCATGGCACTCCAAAGCGGTCATCACCTCCGGGCTTGGAACCAACTCCGACCGCTGGTAGAGGCGGCAAAACTTTTCCAGGAAACTGGTCACCAGCGGAAGCAGATCATCGATTCGTTGGCGTAGCGGCGGTAGGTCCAAGGTCAGCGTATTGATTCTGTAATAAAGGTCCTGCCGGAAACCCTCATCGCCCAATTCTGCTTTCAGGTCCTTGCTGGTCGCGCAAACCAGCCTGAAATCCACCACTCGTTCACGGGTTTCACCGATGCGGCGCACCTTACTTTGTTGCAGGGCTCGCAGTAGCTTGGTTTGGAATTCGCGCGGAAGGTTGTTGATTTCATCCAGGAACAGGGTTCCGCCCTGGGCCGCTTCCAATAAACCGAGCTTGTCCTCTTGCGCTCCGGTGAAGGCGCCCTTCTTATACCCAAACAATTCACTTTCAATGAGATTCGGCGGTAGGGCGCCGCAATCAACCTCGACGTAGGGCCCATCGCGGCGCGAACTGTTCTCGTGAAGGGCGCGGGCAATGAGATCCTTTCCGGTGCCGGTTTCGCCCTGAATTAATACGCGCGCATCCGTGGCCGCGACCTTGGCCACGGTTTTCAGGATGGCCAACATGGGCTTGCTCTGCGCCACGATGCGATCGAAGCGATAGCGATTTTTCAGGTTGTCCAGCAGAGTTTCCCTGCTGGCGCGAAGCTCGCTGAACGCCCGCGCATTTTTCATGAAGCTCGCCAACTGCAAGGAAAACTGCTTGACCAATTGGAAAAGGGAAACCGTGATATCACCGGAAAACTGATCCAGGTAAATGACGCCATGGACCTTTTGTTCGATCCAAATCGGAACGCAAACCAGCGCGCCGCCCTCACGGCGCATCATGCTCGTGGCCTGCAAGAGGCTGTTGTTGGGATCATTGGCGTCTACCTGAACCTCTGTCTTCCACTGCAGGGCGCGCTGAATGACAGAACCGCTGATTTCCCTTTCCGGTTCCGAAATGGTCTCACGATGGAAGTTGCGGGCCGCAATCCATTCGTATTCGCCCGCTTCGGTAACCGTGGCGATAAAACCGCGGGCGCAGGCGCACATCTCCAAAACCGTATCCAGGGCCAATTCCAACAGAGCTCGCGTGTCCAGCGAAGCGTTCAGGATCAGACCCGATTTGTAGAGCCACTCATAGTGTGTTTCCCGCCCCGCGGCCCGTGCCGTCCCGGCGCCCTCCAGTCGGGGGGCGGACTCTTGAAAGTAGGTCTGTAGGGAGAAGAGCTCGCGAAAAAAAGAGCGCAAAGACGGGCCGCCTCCATTTTCCGGATTGGCCTGGTGGATTTCACGAAAGGCGGCCATTAGACCCGCGAGGCGTTGATCCATTTCACGGCAGAACAGGTTGATATCGATCGATGATTTCATTTTGAGGGCTCAACCTTCGCATCGCGAGATAGGCGGCTCCGGAGAAACCGAACACCCGCCCGAATCCGCATCACCCTACCATTTCCAGGGCCAAGCGGTCGAGCATCGTTTCCACGTCCGCCACCCGCGCGAAACGCTTGTCGGGATCTTTTTCCAAACAACGGGCGATAGTCGCGAGAAGGGCTTCTTCCGCACCTGCCTCTCCCGGCCGTCCCGCGCCTCCATCCAGACCTCGCGGCGGCTCATTGTGAATGGCGTAGATCATTTCCATTTCATTATCGGCGGAAAAAGGCGGAGCGCCAAACCACATCTCGTAAAGAATGATGCCGAACGAGTAGATATCCGCGCGCGTATCCACGGCCTTGCCAAGGGTTTGCTCGGGGCTCATATAAGCCAGCGTTCCCATTAATTGCCCGCGGTTTTCCATGGTGGTCAAACTGCTGATACGGGCCAGCCCGAAGTCCATGATCTTGACCTGGCCGCCCTCCAACACCATGATGTTGGCGGATTTCAGATCCCGATGGACCACGCCATGATCGTGGATCGCCCGCAAACCCGCCAACATTTGACCCGCGATGGGGAGGATCTCGGACTGGGTCATACGGCCCTTGGCCGCCAGGTGCTGTTTCAGCGTCTCGCCCTCCAGGTATTCCATGCAGATATAGCGGGTTTTGCCAAGGTTTCCAGCCTCGTAAATCGACACGATTCCCGGATGGTCGAGGCGGCCGCCGATCTCGGCTTCCTGCAGGAACCGACGGACGCCATCGCGGGAATCTTCCAGACGGTTATTGAGCACCTTGAGCGCCACGATGCGTTTGGAAAACTTGTCGCGGGCCTGATACACCGTACCTGAACCGCCCTCGCCCAATTTTCTCAGAATCCTGAAGTGACCCACGTACTTGAGGCCCTTGTAGGCGGAATAGAACTTCTTCACCTGGAAACCCGCGCATACCAATAGCGCGGCAAGTATCAACGCCAGGCCCCGGAACCACCAGGTCTGCCAGAAAGGCGGGGCGATCAGAATCGCAAGGGGCTCACCCTCGTTCCAGGCGCCCGTGCTGTTGGCGCCCTGGAACCGCAAGCGATAGCGGCCGGGATCCAGATTGGTGTAACTGGCAAAATTGCGGTTGCCGTTTTCGATCCAATCCGAATCGAAGCCTTCCAAACGGTAGCGAAATCGGTTGCGCGCGGGATCCTGGTAATCCAACACGGCAAACTCGAAGGAGAAGAACTTATCGTCATGGGCCAAGGTTAACCGCTTTTCGCCATCCAACCCTTTACCCAGGGACTGGGGCTCCCCCATGTTCACAAAACCCGTCAGCACCACGGGCGGCCGGTACTGTTGTTCCTGATCGAGCCGATCCAGCAAGGCCTGGGGCTGAAAAAAATTGAAGCCGTTCACCCCGCCGAAGAACAGTTCCTTTCGCCCACGCCAAAAGGCGCCGGTATTGAACTCATCAGATTGCAGCCCGTGTTGGGTGCCGTAATTGGTGAAGGTTTCCGTCTCCGGCTCGAAGTGGCTGAGACCGCGGTTGGTGCTCAGCCAGAGCCGGCCCGCATCGTCTTCCAAGATTCCGTATACAAAATTGTTGGCGAGCCCGTTCGCCTCCGTGTAGCGGTGGAAATCGCCGGTTTCCTCACGAAAAAGATTCAAACCGCCGCCAAAGGTCGCCACCCACAGGCGGCCGTCTCGGGCCTGGTATATGGCGCGGACATCGTCACGAGCCAGGCTGTTGGGGTCTCCCGGATCATGACGCCAAACCGTGAAATGCCCCGGGTCCTCGGGGTTTGCCTCATCGGGAAGCCAGCGGTTGAGGCCGCCGTTCAGGGTTCCGATCCAAACCGCTCCTTTTTGATCTTGGGTAATCCAACGCACCTGGTCGTTGCTCAAGCCACGAGGATTTTGAGGGTCGTGGCGAAAATGGGTCCAGCCCGCGGCCGCCCCGCCAAGTTTCCTTTGCGCCGCGGTCTGCCGAGAGAGGCCTCGGTTCTCATATCCCAGCCAAAAGGCGCCCTCCCGGTCCTGGAAAAAGACGCGGACATTGTTTTCAAGCAGCAGGTCGTCCCGGTCAGCGTCCCTGGCGTGCCGAATAAAGGAAACCGGATCATCGCGATGCTTTCGTTTCAGTTGGTTGAGCCCGTTTTCCGTACACACCCACAAATCACCGGCGTGATCCTCGTAAATATTCCAAATCCCGGCGTGGCTGATGCTATCGGACCGTCCAGACTCCGGGTAGAACCGTTGCCAGCTATCCGTTTCGCGGTTCCAGCGGCTCAGGCCCTTCCCGTTGGCGCCAACCCACAGGTCGCCGAAACGGTCCTCGCACAGCGCCATGACAAAATTGCCGCCGGGACTGCTGGGGTTATCGGGATCGTGGCGCACCAGGCCGAATGGTTTGTCATCCTTAATCAGTTTGTTGATTCCCCCGCCCCAGGTGGTGAGCCAAAGAGTGCCATCCGCGCCGTCGCGGGATTGATAGCCCGGGGTCACATTGTCGTGGCTGAGGCTGTCCGAACGAGAGGGTTGATGACGGTGGCGGGTGAACATACCCCGATCCGGATCCAGAATGTTGAGGCCGCCGCCATCGGTGCCGACCCACAGGTAACCCGAGGCGTCTTGATAGCCTAAAATGCCGTTGTTCTTGGAAAGGCTGGTGGGGTTCCGAGGATCGTGCAGGAAGGAGCGAAAACCACCCCTTTCCCGATCGAAGAGGCTGATCCCTCCGCCGCGCGCGCTCACCCACAGCCGGCCCTCCCGGTCCTCGAAAATGCTGTTGGCGCTATCGGTGGGCAGGCTCGCGGGATCGGTGGGGTCGTGCCGGTAGTGGATCGCGAAATCGGAGGCGCGTTCGGAGTTGATATGGTCCAGGTCCTCCATTGGCAAAGCGAATAGACCCTGAAAGGTTGTCACCCAAAACAGGCCGTGGGAATCTTCCAACACGCGGTTAATGCCGATGGGCGAGCCGGCCTCATCGAGAAAACGGTAATGAGTAAAACCGCCCGACGCCGGGTCGTATAGGTCAAGGCTGGCGAGGGTGCCGACCCAAAGCCGTTCGCGACTATCAATATACAGGGTCTGGACCAGAGGGTGGCTCAAGCTATCGCGCTTGCCAGGCTCCGGCAACATGCGCGCAAAGACGCGGTTGGCGCGGTCCTCCGGGCCGAGCACGGAAAGGCCGCCATCTCGTGTGCCGACCCAAAGATTGCCCCGATCGTCTTCGATCAGGCAGTGAATGAAGCTGCTGGAAAGCGAGCCGGGGTCGGCCGGGTCATGGCGAAACACCTCATGGCGGTAACCGTCGTAGCGGTTAAGCCCGTCGATGGTGCCGAACCACATGAACCCGATGCGATCCTGCAGCACCGCGGTCACCGTGTTGTGGGAAAGGCCGTGCTCGGAGGTAATATGCTCGAAACGGAGCGTCTCGGGCTGGCCGAGAATCAGGCCCCCGGCGATCCAGGCCAACCATATTGGAACGACGAACACGGTCCGGACAAGCGCTTTCCTAGGAGGGGCTTGTGACATGCCCGGTATCCGGCAGCGGAATTTTTTCTTCTTCATCTCCCGGGATCGCCGGGAAGCCGCCCGCCTTCCACCGCTCACGCTCTTTGCGAATGCGCTCCCGATCAAAGGAAACGAAGTTCCAATGCTTGTGGGGGGTCTTCTCGAAACGCGCGCCTCCCAGGAGCAGGAAACGCCCCGCGTCTTTCACGCGGATACCCTCATCATCATCGTCAAGCAGCGCGAAATCGCCGGGCCCGAATGCGTCTCCGGCAATCTCGACTTTCCCCGACAAGGGGTAGCAGGCCGTTTCGAAGCCTCCGCACGGACGCTCGATCCATGCATCCGCCTCGGCCACCACGTCCAAATAGAACATGGGCGAGTATGTTTTGACCGGCGAAGTGCGGTTGTAGGCGTCGCCGGCGATAAGCCGCATCATCACTCCCTCGCGAAGAATATGGGGCAGGCGGCATTTTTTTAGGTGCAGAAAGCTGGGCTCGATGTATTCCATGTCCTCGGGTAGCGCGATCCAGCACTGAATCCCGTGAAGCCGGTGTCTCACCGCCCGAACCTCGATGGTTTCCCGTTCCGAATGTACGATACCTTTGCCCGCGGTCATCCAATTGACATCGCCGGGGAAAATCTCCTGAACGGAGCCCAGGCTGTCACGGTGGAGAATGCTGCCCTCGAAGAGATAGGTCACCGTGGCCAGTCCGATATGGGGATGGGGCCGTACGTTGACGCCTTTGCCGGCGGGAAACTCCGCGGGCCCCATTTGATCGAAAAAAATAAACGGACCCACCATCGCCTTCTCTCGATGCGGCAACACCCGTTTCACCTGAAACCCACCTAAATCTTTTTCCTCTCCCACGAGTATTCTTGCCATGACCACTACCTCCGCTCTCAATCCCTAACTACATTTTACAGCGAAAATTCGAGTTGACGCGGTTCGGGTTTTGTCCAAGGAAGGCGCTTTCGCTAAGCGCCTCAAAACAAATAGCCTTGGTCTCCCCTACTTTTCTCGGAAAGAAATGATTTCAATTGAACCTCAGCCCCTTTTTCTAAGACTTACCAAAAAGAATTGTAAAAAACGGCCGGGACTCCGGTTCCCGAATCACCCACGCCCCTCCTGGCCTCCATATTTTAAGGGGAGTTTCCCATGTGCGCCCCCTCCTGCCACCCGGACCTGTATCGAATCGTAGATCATATAGTTGAGCATTTTGCTCCCCGGCGCGTGTTGTTTTTCGGCGCTCCCCGCCAATGTTTGCTGGCGCCGCAAAACGACACGGCGTTGCTGGTCATCGTGGACCGTCCACCCGGGGAAGCGCGCGTGGCGCAAAGCGCGAATTCCAGCCCTCGCTTGGTGAACCTGGTCTTTCAAACGCCTGAGGAGGTTCGCGCGGCCCTTGCCAAGAGCCACTCCGCCTGGGCCCATGTCCTCCGCAATAGCCCGCGGCTCTACCCGCGCTCGAAGAGGGAATGCCCGTAATCAGCCGCCGAGGCCGGCCTTGTCCAGCGCGTTTTTGGCGATGGCCTTGACGCGCTTATCCTTGTCGCGAGAGAGAAGGGTCATCCCGGCCAAGGCCTCGGGCCGTTTGCTGGAGGCCAAGGCGCGGGCCGCGGTAGCGCGAAGCTCCTGGCGCGAAATCGCGGATAACCGCACTGGTTTTTTCAAAATGTCGACCAGGCTGTCGACGCTCACCGGTCCGTCTAACTTGCCCAAGGCCTGGATGGCCTCCAATTTGAGATGGTCGGGCACGTCGCGCTCCAAAATAGCCGAAAGCTCGGTGGCGTAGACATCCTGTTTTCCCGCGGCAGCATAATCCAGCAGCTCAGGAAGCAATTGGTCACCGGCCTTGCGCAACAAACGCCGGGCCTGCTCATGGGCAATCGGATCCTCGATCAGAAAAGCACAGCGCCGCGCCAATTCCACCAATTTCTTTTCCGGCGCCTTGAGCAAATTGTCTAACAACGGCGCCAGCGCGGGCGGCGGTTTCTTAGCCAGCAGCGTCAGCAAATTGCGTTTCACATACCAGGGCCGCTCTTTTTGCATGGCAATGCGAAGCTCCATGACATAGCTGGGAAAGGCGCCGGGCCCCAGGTATTGCAACCTTTGGAGCAACCGTTCGCGGGTTTTGCGATTCGGGGTTTCAAACAGGGCCTGTAGCATGGGCTTGACCACGCCCATCCCGTTCCGGCCCCACAGGGTTTGCAGCAGGGATTCCACCTTGGGGTCTTCGTTCTTCAAAAGCGCTTCAATCAGCCGCAAATCAAGGACGGCGATAATCTTCTTTTCTAAAATCTCCTTAACCTTGCCTTTGCGGAGCCGAGTCTCATGGGCCAGGATATTCAATCCGTAGAGGAGAGCGGCCAATTGACCCGTGTCCCGAAAATAACGTATCAACCGAGAAAGGGTGTCCAAATGGATTTCGTAGAGGTCCACCTCACCGCATGTCTGAAAATCGGGCAACAGCGATTTCAAGATGGAGAAGAGGGGCTTGTTCTGCTTTTGCTTGATCAGGCTGAGCACCACCACATGGTAGCTGGAGAAGGCCAACTCGCGAACATCCCGGTCCGGGTCGCGAAGGTCTTTATGCATGAGATTCAAGGCCTCGGCCACTTTTTTTAGCCGGTTCTGGCGGATAAACTGGACCATGGAGTTGAAAAGGACGCCGCGGTCCTCCTCGGAGATGAACAGCCGAACGGAGATCGGGGCCTCCGCGAATTCCGATAGGGGTAAGGAATCCTCGCCGCTGGGCTCGCTTTGTCCCGGTCGGCCGGCATCCTCCTTCCTGGCGGAGGCGGTGGGCTGGATATTGGGAAGGGCTCCAAAGGCGGGCAGATTGGAAAAGGTCTGATCGGAGGACATGGGGTTGACTTGAATATGAGCCACCCCGTCCCGCTCCAGCAGCTCCGCGGCGGAATCGTAGTCGGCGAATTCTTTGTAATTCTTGCGGAACAACGCGGTAAGGCCGCTTATGTCAAGGGGCTTCAGCCCCTTTTGAAGAACGATTTGAAAGATGCGGCGGTCTTGGCATTGATTCATCAGCCAGCGCGCGGCTAAGGCCTTGGATAGCTCGCGCGGCAGGGTTCGGCCATTGGCGAGAATCAACCCGCTCTCGAACATGATGCTGAGCCGATCCTGAGGCCCGAGCAACTGGGCAAAGGTCTTGGCGAAATTTTCATACTGCTTGGCCAGGGCGGGATGACCGGCCGGATACAAGGTGGTCGCATCGCAGCAGGCCTTGATCAGATTAAACAGGACCAGCATTTGTTTGTGTTGCATGAGAACCATCATTCCATGACGTGCTGACTCTTTCATAGATGAGAAAATGGGGAAAGTCAATGCGTTCCCCACGAGCTGCAAGCAAGCTCACATTCTGCATCGCCGGCGCGGGTTCATGTAGCGGGGAGGAATTTGAGCGACATTGTCGGGCCGATCCCTTCCGGGTTAAGATGGACGGCGGGAATATGGGAGCAACCGATGTTTCATTACTTGGAAGTCCACAAGGTTGACGAGGACTTCGACTGGCTGGAAATCAAGGCCCGCGATGCCGAAAGCGAGGAGCCAGCCATTGTTCGCCTTGTGGTGAACAGCGGCCCTGAAATGCTCAAATCTTTCTTGGAGCGTTATGGCGCAAAACGGCAGAGCGAAGTGGCGCCGCCCGAATCACAGACCCGCATGATCGAGGAGTTTTTCGAGGAAGCCTGCATGGCCAGGGTTTTGAAAAAAAAGGGAACGGCCTCGCCGGATTTGGTCGAATTGCTGCCCACCACGGTCTTGCATTTTAAGTACCCGGAAAGGACCAGTTTTCGCAAGTCCCGCGGCGCACGGGTGAACATGTACCTGGAGGAGGCTTACGCGCTCCTGCGGCAACGGCGTTTCGAAGACGCCATGCAACGTTTGGAGTGGGTCCACCTTCTCGATCCCGGCAATGATT
>JBGTRP010000015.1:0-22401 GCA_041940685.1 Acanthopleuribacteraceae bacterium | reverse complement strand
CTTGTTATTCCCTCCCGGCTTGGAATATGTCGCGGCCTTTTTGGGATGTCTGTACGCGGGAATAATCGCGGTGCCTCTGTACCCTCCAAGGGCGGACAGGAAGCTTAGTCGGGCAATTGCGGTGATTGAGGATTGCGGGGCGACGTTGGCGCTTACCACGACCGCCATTCTGCCCAATCTCACTCAAGAAGAGCACCTCCACCCCATTTTCAAGCAACTATCCGCGGTCGCGACCCCTTGCCTGAGCGAACACTTTGCCGATCGTTGGCAATACCCGAATCTAAGCGCGGAGGACATCGCCTTTCTCCAGTACACCTCGGGGACGACCGGCACGCCCAAGGGCGTCATGGTGACCCACGCCAATTTGATGGCCAATGAACGGGCAATCGCGACTGCCTTTCAAACCCGAAAGGAGGATGTCTGCCTGAATTGGCTCCCACCCTATCACGACATGGGCCTCATCGGCACGATTCTGCACCCGCTTTTCCAAGGATTCGTTTCCTACCTGATGTCTCCCTTTTCCTTTCTTCAAAACCCGCTAGGATGGTTGGACGCCATTTCCAAATACCGTGCCACGCTTTGTGGAGCCCCCAACTTTGCCTACGAGTTGATCCTACGAAAACAAACCGACGCCAAGACGCGCAACCTCGATCTCCGCTGTTGGCGAGTGGCGTTCAACGGAGCCGAACCCGTCCGGAACCAGACCATGAGGGGCTTTTCAGAGGTTTTCTCCGCCAAGGGATTTCAATTGCGCGCATTCTGTCCCTGTTACGGTTTGGCCGAATCGACACTGCTGGTCTCCTGCGGCCATGTCTCCGGCGAACCCATCGCCCAATCTCTGGATCGCAAAGCTCTCACGCGGGACAGGGTGGCCCCGAGCGGGGGCCGAGAGGCGAAGGATATCGTGAGTTGCGGCCCCCCCTGCGCGGGGCACAGGGTTCGAATCATCGACCCGGGGGAGGAGAACGAGGTTTCCGAGGCCACAATCGGCGAGGTTTGGCTCCAGGGTCCCAGCGTGGCCAGGGGTTATTGGAACCGCCGCGAGGAAAACCAATCCTATTTTCAGGCATTCCTCAAGGGACAAAAGGAGGGGCCTTTCCTCCGAACCGGCGATCTGGGTTTCCTCCATCAGGGCCAGTTGTACATCACCGGTAGGCTCAAGGATCTCATCATCATTCGAGGGAAAAATTATTATCCCCAAGATCTCGAGGCCGCGGTGGAGCGCGCGCATCCCCTTCTGAAAGCCGGCGGCGCCGCTGTCTTCTCGGTGCCCGTGGAGGGAGAGGAGCGCGTGGTTGTTTTCCAAGAGGTCGCGCGCCGAGAGCTCAGTTACTTCGATCCGCGAGAGGCAATATCGGCCATTCGCAACGCGGTCAACGACCATCACGAGATCCAAATTTACGCCGTGGTCCTGATCAAACAGGGCCGGCTCCCCAAAACTTCCAGCGGGAAAATTCAGCGCCATCTGTGTAGGGCCCAATTTCTAAACGACACGGCGAGCATAGTGGCAAGTGACCAGATCCAACCCGGTCGATCCTTGGATAATGTCACCCCTCTGTCGTTGGAAGCCCTGCTAAACACCCCACCTGAGGGACGGACAGTCCGCCTGGAATATTTCCTGCGAGAGCTGGCCGCTTCCGTCTGCCGCACGGACATCGAAAAAGTTCAAGCCACCCAATCGCTGGCCGAGTTGGGCATTGATTCAGTATTGGGTTCCGAAATCCAGGTACACCTGGAAAGCCGCCTCGGCATCTCCCTTCCGATTCAGGAAGTGCTGGGTGGCAGCAGCATCGGAGCGCTCGCGCGACGCGCCACCGAAAAATTGGAGCACCGCGCCGAAACACGACACGGACCTCATCGGGAGTCCAAGGAGGCCTTTCCCCTCTCCCACAACCAGCGCGCGCTATGGTTCCTCTACCAAATAGCTCCCGAAAGCGCGGCCTACAATCTCTCATTCGCGGCCGAGATTCAAGAGCCCGTGGAGGTCAGGGCCTTTCAGATTTCACTTGAAAAACTATTGGCCCGCCACCCGGCCACCCGGACCGTGATCTCCCTTACCGAGGGCGAACCCGTGCAACGCGCGGGCAAACCGTGCGAGGGGTGGTTCGAATTTCGCGAGGCAACCGATTGGGATGAACAACGCTTTCGAGCCTTTTTGGTGGAGGAGGCTCATGCACCCTTCAACCTGGAGCGGGGTCCCATCCTTCGCGTTCGCCTGCTACGGCGCAACCGCAAAGCCGTTATTCTACAGTTCACCGTCCATCACATCGCGCTGGATTATTTGTCGATCCTCAACCTCATGGCAGACTTGGCCCAGCTCTACCCAATGATCCGTGCGGGTAAAAACCCGAGCGCGCCAAAGACAAATCGCGATTACAGCCATTTTGTATTTGAGCAAAAACGGCTACTCGAAAGCCCCCGCGGTCGGGATCTGGAGGCCTTCTGGTTACGGCGCCTGGACGGCGAGATCCCCGGCATTGACCTCCCCCTGGACCGCCCTCGCCCCAAGCTGCCCTCCTATCGCGGTTCGAGTCAGGCATTTAGCATTTCCGCCAATTGCACCCGGCAGCTTGCAGAAATCTGCCGCGCGGAGGGCGCCACGGTCTACACCGGCCTGCTGGCTGGCCTGCAAATGCTTCTGAGCCGCTACAGCGGTCAAACCGATATTTGGGTAGGTTCACCGGCTATGAGTGGCCGAGGCGCCGCGGATGGAGAGGTGGCCGGCTATTACGTCAACCCCCTGGTCATGCGTGGCGATTTGTCGGACCAACCCACGTTTCGCCGCTTTCTCCAACGCACGAGAAAATCTGTCTTGGACGCGCTTGCCCATCGGGACTACCCTTTCCAAAAACTGGTAGAAAAGCTGCAACCGGACAGGGACCCCGGCCACTCTCCGCTTTTTCAGGTTCTTTTCATCCTGCTTTCAGGGCAAAAAGCCAGAAGAGCGGCGCCCTTTGCCCTGCGCGTTGAGGGACCGGCGATCAGGCTGGGAGAGTGGACCCTCCAACCGCTACCCTTGCCAAGGCAAGCCGCACAATTCGATCTGAATTTGCTCATGGCCGAAACAGAGGAGGGCCTTGGCGCCTCCCTAGAGTACAGCACCGATCTCTTCGAATCTAGAACCATGCGGCGTTTGGTCGCTCATTTTCAAAACCTGCTGCAAGCACTTGTCAACGCGCCTGACCTGCCGTTCACCGAGTTGGAGTTTCTCGGAAAAGCAGAACGGGAATTCCTCTTGAGGACCATCAACCAAAGTGAGGAGGCCCCATCCGCACAATCCCGTATCCATCATTTATTCGAGGCCAGAGTCGCCCAAATGCCCATGGCTGTCGCGGTGGAGGATGCTCGGGGGTTGCTCACTTTTGGAGAATTGGACCACGCGGCAAACCGTGTGGCGCGCGCCTTGGTCCAGCATGGAGCGGCTCCGGAAACCCCTGTCGGTATTTGCGTGGATCGCACCACGGACCTGGTGATTGGCCTGCTGGCGATTCTCAAGGCGGGCGGCGCCTATCTTCCCCTGGACCCCTCCTTCCCCTCAGAGCGGCTCGCCTACCTTTTATCCGACAGTGGGTTGTCCATCCTCCTGACGCAAAAACATCTTTCACCAGGTTTGCCCGCCTTGGCGGCCCAGACCATTTGGGTAGATGAAAACCTTCCGGACGAGCCCCTGCCGGTCCGAACCACCATACCCGATCCCGCAAATTTGGCCTATATCATTTATACTTCTGGCTCTACCGGAAGGCCCAAGGGCGTTCAGGTTCCCCACGCAGCCGTGGTCAACTTCCTAACTTCGATGGCGCGGCGGCCTGGTTTAAAAAGGAGCGACCGCCTGCTGGCGATCACCACGATATCCTTTGATATCGCGGCCATGGAGATATTCCTTCCGCTGGCGGTCGGGGCCAGACTGCAAATGGCCAGCCGGGAAGAAGCCGCCAGGGCGGATCTTCTGGTAACTCGACTTCCCCATGCTGATGCCATGCAGGCTACGCCGGCTACCTGGCGGATGTTATTGAGCTCCGGCTGGCGGCCCACGCCCGAGTTGAAGATCCTCTGTGGCGGCGAGGCACTGCCCTGGGAACTTGCCCAAGCCCTGCTCACCCCGAACGGGAACTTATGGAACCTTTACGGGCCCACCGAAACGACGATTTGGTCCACCCTCAGGCGGGTTGGACCGCCACCCGAGTCCACGCCCGGCGCCACGCCTACACCCATCGGCGCACCCATCGGGAACACACGGGTTTTTGTGGTGGACGCCCATCTGCTGCCCGTACCTCGCGGCGTCCGCGGTGAGTTGCTCATCGGTGGCGCGGGACTGACGCGAAGTTACCGCAACCGGCCCGAACTGACCGCGGCTCAGTTCGTTCCCAACCCCTTCGCCGGAGTTTCCCGCGTGGGGTCCCGGCTATATCGAACCGGCGATATGGTGCGTGTGGCAGGTTCAGAGGAACTGGAATACCTCGGCCGCATCGATCAACAAATCAAACTGCGGGGTTTCCGGATTGAACCGGCCGAGATTGAGGCCACCCTGCTGGAGCACCCCTATGTTACTGAAGCCGCGGTCATTACGCGCGCGCTCCGGCCCGGCGATCAGCGGCTAGAGGCTTGTGTGGTTGCGGCAGATGCCGACAGGGTCAAACTTCCTCAAGCCTTGCGGGACTTTTTGGGGCAAAAACTGCCGGACTACATGGTGCCCAACCTATTCAGGGTTTTGGATAGACTCCCTCAAACGCCCAATGGCAAGCTAGACCGCAAGGCCTTGATCGCGCTCGAGGTGCCTGGCAGGGACGATAATATCGTCGCGCCTACCACGGACAGGCAAAAAAAACTGTTCCGCATATGGCAACAGGCCTTAAAAACCAACACGTTTGGGATTTATGAAAATTTCTTTCAATTGGGCGGGCATTCCCTTTTGGCCACTCGTGTGATGTCGGCGGTGAACTACCAGTTCGGGCTCGCCCTCCCCATCAGCACCATCTTCGAGGCTCCCACGATTGCAGGATTTTCCAAACGAATGGAGCGCGCCACGGGGGAACCGGGAGCCCATCTTGCTCCCATCCTGAGGGTATCCAGACAAAACCAGGCCCCGCGTTCGCGGGTCTTGTCCGGATTGGCCGGATTCCCGCTTTCCTATGCCCAGCAACGACTCTGGTTCCTCGAACAACTGGATGGCAACCGAACTTCCTACGTCATTTCTACCGCGCTGCGATTCTCCGGAAACCTGAATTTGAAAGTATTGGAGCAAACCTTTCAGGAAATCACGCGCCGCCACGAAATCCTGCGCACGGCTTTCGTCTCCATCGCCGATCATCCTTGGCAGGTCATCACTCCATACCAAAGGTTCTCATGCCCGCTCGTGGACCTCTCTCGATTCTCCGAGAGATTGCAAAAAACGCGTTCGCGACGCCTATCCGAGCTGGAAATCCAGCGGCCCTTCGATTTAGGTAAGGCTCCCTTGTGGCGCATTCTCCTGCTGCGCTTGGGATCGCGGGAGCATATCCTGCTGCTCACGCTGCATCACATCATCGCGGATGCATGGTCGGCCGCCGTCTTTTTCCGGGAGATGGCTTCCATTTATACCCACTTGGCTCAGGGCCGCCCCCCTGAATTACCGGAGTTGGAAATCCAATACCTGGACTTTTCCCAATGGCAGCGGGGCCGTCTGAGCGGTGAATTGCTGGAGCATTTACGCGGGTACTGGCAACGGCAGTTGGAGAACAGCCCCAATCAGTTGGAACTCACCACGGATAGGCCGAGAGGGGCCAAGGCCGAGTTTCGCGGAGGGCGCCGGGAGCTGACATTCGACCCTCGGCTCATTGAGGATATGAGGCGGTTGGGCGGCCAATCAGGCGCGACGCTGTTCATCTCCTTACAGGCAGTCTTGGCCGTATTGCTTTACCGCTATACGCGCCAGGAAGATATCGTCCTGGGCGCCACGGTCGCCAATCGAAACCACGGGGGAATTGAACCCCTCATCGGCTGTTTCGTCAACACCTTGGCGCTAAGAGTGGATCTGCGTGGAGACCTCAACTTCGCCGAGCTATTGGCCAAGATTCGACGGGTTTCCTTGGACGCCTTCGCCCATCAGGACTTGCCTTTCGAGGAGGTAGTAAATACGGTCCAACGGGAACGCAACCTAAGCCATCACCCCCTCTTTCAGGTCATGTTCGACTATCACAACATCCCCTACGACGACATTTCCATTCCGGGCCTTGCCGTAACCTTCCTGGAGGAAGACCATTTCACCGGCGAGTTCGACATCATCTTGCAAATTAAGGAGACTCCCCGGGAAATCTCTGGTTCTCTACAGTACAACGCGCGCCTCTTTGACGCCGCCACCATCGAACGCATGGCCGGTCATCTCGAGGTTTTGCTGCGTTCTATCCGAACGGATGCGAACCAAAACATATCCGCGCTACCCCTTTTGACCGAGGGGGAAAGCCGGCTATTGGCGCGCTGGAATCAGACCGAGCGGCCCTACCCCACCCACAAGTGTTTTCCCATGCTGTTTGAGGAGCGGGCCGCACGGGTCCCCGATAGCATCGCTTTTGGTTTCAATCCCGAGGATGGTGGCCCCGGCCGCTATTTGACCTACGCGGACCTGCACGCGCGGGTGGAAGGCTGGGCGAGTCTACTGGCCGGTAAGGGTGTGGGGCGAGAGGCGATTGTCGCGCTCTATGCCGAACGTTCCATTGAATTTTGGACAATCATGATGGCCATCCTCAAGGCCGGAGGGGCCTACCTCCCACTCGATCCCCTGC
Source organism: Acanthopleuribacteraceae bacterium (assembly GCA_041940685.1). Taxonomy (GTDB): domain Bacteria; phylum Acidobacteriota; class Holophagae; order Acanthopleuribacterales; family Acanthopleuribacteraceae; genus JBGTRP01. The sequence goes on along the minus strand of JBGTRP010000015.1, from coordinate 15,643 downwards.
TCCCCGGCCAGCGGGTGGCGAGTGTGTTGGAGCGGGGCGCGCCACCGTTCGTGATGTTTGAGCAACGTCTGGGAGCTTCTTTGCAAGAGGCGCTTGCCAACCTTCCAGAATCAGGCCGGCCCCTGACCTTGAACATCGACGCCGGCTGTCCGCCCACCAAAGAACCGAAGACACCCATGGCGCGGCCCCAACCCTCAAACCTGGCCTATGTAATCTATACCTCCGGCTCCACGGGAGTTCCCAAGGGTGCGATGGTGGAACACGGTGGCATGATTAATCACCTATATGCCAAGATTGTCGATTTCGAGATCACCGCGGCGGATGTGGTTGCCCAAAACGCCTCACAAAGTTTTGACATATCGGTTTGGCAGACCCTGAACACCCTGCTGGTGGGTGGCGGCTCCCACATTATTGGAGATGAGGAGGCCAAGGGCCCCATCACCCTGTTGGAAAGGTCGGCCAAGGCCGGAATTACTCTGCTGGAAATTGTCCCCACCCAGCTTCAGGTCATGGTGGAAGACGGCGGCGGTCTTAAGAGCCTGAACCGCCTCCGCATCCTGATGTGCAACGGAGAAACCCTGCAGCCCAAATTGTGCCGCCTCTGGTTAAACATGTTCCCCAATGTTCCGCTGATCAACGCCTGGGGGCTCACCGAGTGTTCCGACGACCAAACCCAATACCATATTCATACTCCGCCCGCCGCGGATGTGATGAGCATCCCCATCGGCAAGCCCTTGATGAATATGCGGCTCTATATCGTCGACAAGCTTTTGAACCCCGTACCCATCGGGGTGACCGGCGATCTTTTCGTGGGCGGGATTTGCGTGGGACGCGGTTATTTGAACGCCCCCGACCGTACAGCAAATATTTTTATCCCCAACCCCTTTGATGAGGGCAGCGGGAGATCCGATCTCCGTCTTTACCGCACTGGCGATCTAGCGCGCTATCTTCCCGACGGCAATATCGACTTTCAGGGCCGGGCGGATTTTCAGGTAAAGGTGCGTGGGTTCCGCATTGAGTTGGGTGAAATCGAGACGGCGCTCTCCGAACACCCCGAGATCGGCGATTTAGTGGTCATCGTCCGAGAGGACCAGCCCGGAAACAAAATTTTAGCCGCCTATGTCCAGATAAGGCCGGAAATCATACAAGCTGACACAAGCCCGTTTCTCGCGGAGCTAAATGGGTTCCTCAGGCAAAAACTACCGCATTACATGATTCCCGATGTCATCGTCCCTCTCGAGACCATGCCATTGACCCACAATCTCAAAATCGACCGCAAGGCCTTGCCGGCCCCGGAAGCGGCTCGCATTCCTGTCACCCAGGAAGGACCGGCCAATTGGATTCAATCCAAATTGATCCACATCTGGCAGGAAGTTTTGGGAACGACCCACATCGGGGTGCGGGCGAATTTTTTCGAATTGGGCGGGCACTCGCTGAAGGCCACACAGGTCGTTTCCCGAATTCGCAAGACTTTTTCCGTAAGCTTTCCGCTTCAAAACATGTTCACGGCCCCCACCATCGCCGAACTGGCCCAACTACTCCAATCGGCCCTGGAGGAGAGCGCGAGCTCGAGGTTGCCGCCCCTTCAACCGGTTCCCGAAGGCGTGCGCCCCCCCTTGTCCTTCGGGCAGCAGCGTCTTTGGTTTTACGAAAAGTTCGAGGCCGCCGCCAGTTCCGGCGGCAATTACAACATTCATGTTGCCCTGGGTTTCGATGGTTTGCTGGACCCGCGGGCACTGGAAGGCGCGTTTGCAAACTTGATGGAGCGCCATGAGGTATTGCGCACCCGGTTCCCGGAAAAGGACGGCGCCCCCTTCTTGGCGGTCGACTCGCCCCAATCGGTTTCCATCCCCATCATTGCGATGCCCGCAAAGACCGACATTGAAGCCTTACGGCCCATGATGGCCAAGGAGGCGCGGTTTCCTTTTCACCTCGCGGAAGGCCCGCTGCTCCGCCTACGACTCTTCCGCCTCGACAGCCGCGAGCAAGTTCTCTTCTTGACCCTACACCATATCATTTTCGACGGCTGGTCGGTGGGCATCGTGGTTAAAGAGATCGCCGCCAGCTACGAGGCGCTTACGCGGGGCGATAGCATCAAGGCCCCTACCCTGACCCTCCAGTACTCCGATTTTGCCTACTGGCAGCGGGAAACCCTGCGGGACGTTCTGAGCCTGCAGCTCAATTTTTGGCGCGACCAATTGGCCCATGCGCCCAAATTGTTGGAGTTACCCACCGACCGACCAAGACCGCCCCTGCAGAGCTTCGTGGGAAGTACGCGGAATTTCTCCCTGGGGGAATCGCTGAGTCGTGGGGTTCAGGCTCTCGGCCGCGACAATGGCGCCACGCCTTTCATGATATTGCAGGCCGCGCTCGCCGTTCTGCTTTCACGCTACAGTGGACAAAAGGACGTTCTCATCGGAACACCGATCGCCAATCGCAATCACGGAGATACCGAGAACCTGATCGGGTTTTTCGTCAACAGCCTGGTTTTGCGCAACGACCTTTCTGGAAACCCGCCCTTCTCCTCCTTTCTCGGCGGAGTGACCCAGCGTTCTTTGGATGCCTACGCCAATCAAGATATTCCCTTCGAGCGTGTGGTAGAGACGTTGCGTCCGCAACGAACCCTGGCGCATAGCCCACTTTTCCAGGTGATGTTCATTCTCCAGAACGAACCCCGGCGCCAACTGGCGCTACCGGGCCTAACCCTCACCCAATACGAGCCCGAACAGATCGCCGCGCTCTACGATCTAACCCTCGTCATTCGCGAAAATGAGGTCGGCTTCCACGGTTGGTTTGAATACAATGCCGACCTCTTCGATGGGGAAACCATCGGTCGGATGATCGGCCATTACCGAACCCTTTTAGAAGTATCCGTTACCCGCCCCCAGACCCACCTAGCCCAATTACCCTTACTCACCGCGGAGGAAAGGGAACGGATGTTGGTGGCGTGGAATCGGACGGACGAACCCATTCCCACGGAGAAGGGAATTCATGTGCTTTTCCAGGAGCGCGCCGCTAGAAGATCCGAGGCCGTGGCCGTGAGTGGGGAGGTTCCCGAAAGCCGGGCCCTTACCTACGCTGAACTGGACCATCGCGCCAACTGGCTAGCCCACCGTCTGCGCGCCCTGGGTATCGGGCCGGAAAAGTTGGTGGGGCTCTGCCTAAAGAGTTCTCCGGAGTTGATTATCGGGGTGCTGGCTATTTTAAAGGCGGGCGGGGCCTACGTTCCCCTGGATTGGAAATATCCAACCGACCGCCTGCGCTTCATGATGGAGGACGCGGGCCTGTGTACCGTGGTGACCCGGGAGGATCTGCGCCAAGCCTTGCCGTTACAGATGAATATTCCACTATTATGCCTGGACGAAAAGGAAACGGCGAATCCACGCGGGGGAGGCCAGGCTCCTAATTTGGCGCTCAATCCCCAAAACCCAGCCTACGCGATTTTTACTTCCGGATCTACCGGATTTCCTAAGGGTTCACTGATTCATCACGGCGCGCTGGTCAATTATGCGCCGGCCATGATTCGGATTCTGGGCATGACCCCCGAGGATCGCTTCCTACAACTCTCCTCGCCGAACTGGGACGTATTCATGGAAGAGCTTCTGCCTACCCTGATCGGCGGGGCAACGCTGGTGTTGCGCGACGATGCCGCGCCGGTAGCCGACCTGGACGCCATCATTATGAGAGAGGCCGTTACCGGACTGGAGCTTTCCACTAGCCAGTGGCACCAGTGGGTAGAAGCGCTTTCCCGAGCGAACCTACGCCCGCCAGCCAGCCTGCGGTTTCTGATCATGGGTGGAGAGCGGGTGCTCCCGGAGCGTTTCGCGGCTTGGTACCGTTTCGGAATTCCCCTGTTCAACGCCTATGGTCTGACGGAGACCTCGATTACGACCGCCATCTACCGAACCGATTTCAGCAATTCCGAATCCGAGCCCGGTTTCTCATTACCCGTGGGGAGACCGATCGCCAATACCCGCGTTTATGTAGTCGACGCGGAGTTGGAGCCCTTGCCAGTGGGGGTACCGGGCGAATTGATGATCGCCGGAGCCGGCCTGGGCCGGGGTTACCTCAACCACCCGCTCATGACCGCTCTTCGGTTTATTCCCAATCCATTCGGCAAACCGGGCGCCCGGCTCTACAAGAGTGGCGACCTGGCGCGCTTCCGGAGCGAGGGCAACCTGGTCTGCATGGGTCGGGTCGATCATCAAATCAAATTGCGGGGATTCCGCATTGAGCTGGGCGAGATCGAGGCCGCCTTGAGCGACCATCCGGAGGTACGCGAAACCGCCATTACCTTAAGTGAAGACCGTTCTTCCGAGGATCCACATCTGGTCGCTTATTACGTGGCGGAATCCAGCCGGTCCACTGGCAAAACCCTTGAGCTTTGGCCATCACATGGAGAGTATCCCATCTACGACGATGTTCTCTACCACGCCATGACGGAAGACCATGCCCGCAATGCGATTTACCAGGCGGCCATCATTCGTTTGGTCAAGGACAAGGTCGTCGTGGATATCGGTACGGGTAAGGATGTGTTTCTGGCGCGGCTCTGCGTGGTCGCGGGAGCGCGCAAGGTCTACGCGATCGAAGCGCTACGCCATTCCTACGAACAGGCCCGCCACCTCATTAAAACCGAGGGTTTGGAAAACTGGATTACCCTGATCCACGGACTCTCTACCGAGGTGGAACTCCCTGAAAAAGCGGATGTTTGCGTCTCCGAGATCATCGGCACCGTAGGGAGCTCCGAGGGTGTGGTTCCCGTTTTAAACGACGCGCGAAAGCGCTTCCTGAAACCCAAGGGCATCATGATCCCCTGGCGTTGCATCACTAAAATCGCGGCTGTCCGCCTGCCGGATTCCTTCTGGAAAGAACCTGGGCTGACCAGCGTTGCCGAATTTTTCACCCAAAAAATTTTCAACCACTTCGGCTACCAATTCGATGTGAGGATGTGCCTCAAGAACCTTCCTCAATCCCATCTGGTCTCCGAAACCGGGATCTTTGAAGATTTGGACTTCTCTGCTTTGACCGCGCCCGGTTACGCCCATGAAATTTCGCTAACCACGACGCGGCCGTCCCGGGTCGACGGCTTCTTGCTCTGGGTACAACTCTCTACCATGGAAGGCCAATCCCTCGATATCTTGAAAACCGAATCCAGTTGGCTTCCGCTCTTTCTGCCCGCCTTCGCTAATCCGGTTGAGGTCCGGCCTGGCGATCGGTTCCACCTACAATGCAAAGCCCGCTCATGCGAGGATGGAATCCACCAGGATTACCAGATCGAAGGCCGAATCTCGCGAACCGGCGATGGCGACATCCCTTTTGCCTATTCCAGCCCGCATATCGAGAAAAGGTTGGGCCACAACCGCTTTTACCAAAAACTGTTCCATCCTGATGGCGGGCTTCGCATTCTCGACCACCAGTCAGAGACGCGTCTACCCAGGGAGCTGCGGCGTTATTTGGAATCCAAATTACCAGCCTATATGGTTCCCACCCACTTCGTGGCGCTGGATTCAATTCCGCTCAATCCCAGCGGCAAAATCGACCGCAACGCGCTTCCCGATCCCCGTCTCCTACAAACCACCCAGCAAGGCTATGTCGCTCCAAGAAACAACGTGGAACAACAATTGGCCCAAATATGGGGCGAGGTTTTGGATTTCGGGCAACCGGGCATCCACGACAACTTCTTCGAACGCGGCGGCCACTCGTTGCTCGCCACTCAGGTCGTCTCGCGCATACGGGCGAGTTTTTCGGTGGAAATGCCCTTGCAAAGTATTTTCACCGCACCCACCATCGCCGAGTTGGCCAGCCTCGTAAAAATAGCAATCGAGGAACAGCGTAGCGCCCACCTCCCTCCTATTCGGCCCATTTTAAGAGCGGAGAGACCCCCACTCTCCTTCGCCCAGCAAAGGCTTTGGTTCATGGTGGGTCTGGAACCGCCGGAAGAACGCGGCGGAATTTACAACATCCACATACCCCTACGCATGGAGGGCCCGCTCCACACGACCGCCCTAGAACGAAGCTTGAGGTTACTGGTGACGAGGCACGAGGTTTTGCGGACCGTGATCCATGATGAGGACGGCGTTCCTTATCAGGTCATTCAACCCACGGCGTCGGTCAACCCACCTCTCATCGACTTTAGCTCTTTGGATGAAACTTCCTTTGACCGCCTGACTCGATTGCTGATGGGTCAAGAAAGAAATCGGCCTTTCGACCTGGCCATGGGTCCCCTGTTCCGCTTACGCCTCATGCGCCGGGCCGCCAAGCGGCATTTGCTTTCTCTGACCATTCACCACCTGATTTTCGACGGTTGGTCCATCGGCGTCCTTATCAAGGACATCGCCGATCATTACAATACCCTTGTTTGGGGCCACATCCCCGAAAAGGCCCCGCTCACCGTCCAGTACGCGGACTTTGCGCACTGGCAGCGAGTGTCGCTCACGGCCATTTTCTCGGTCCAACGCAACTACTGGCGCCGCCACCTGGCCGGTGCGCCCAGACGGCTGGATTTCCCAACCGATCGGCCGCGCCCCAAGCTTCAAACCTTTGCCTGTAATCGCGTGCGATTTGAGATCGATGCGCAACTAAGCCAAGCGCTCACAGCGTTTGGAAAAAGACAGGGCGCCACGGCCTTCATGGTTTTCCAGGCCGCCTTCTCGGTATTACTGTCACGCTACAGCGGGCAGAGAGACTTTCTCCTGGGCACACCCGTTGCCAACCGAAACAGGAAAGAAACCGAGGATTTGATCGGTTTCTTCGTCAACACCCTGGTTTTGCGCGCCGACCTACGCTCCAAACCCAGTTTTGTCGAATTCCTCGAACGCGTCTCCCGCACATCCCTACAGGCCTTTGCTCATCAAGACATTCCGTTCGAGCAAGTCGTGGAGACCATCCGGCCTCGGCGCAGCTTGGCGCATGCGCCCCTGTTTCAATATATGTTCATCATGCAGAACGAGCCCCGACAGGCCCTGGCTCTTGCCGGCATCGATCTGACGCATCTTCCCCCCGAGCGCATCACCGCGGAATACGAGTTGACTTTGGTTATGGAAGATTCCCCGCGGGGCTTCCTGGGCGCCTTTGAATACAATTCAGCGCTTTTTGACGGCCCTACGATCGAACGGCTCAGCGGGGCTTTCCAGACCTTGCTCCGCGCGATCAGCACCCACCCCAAAATGAGAGTCACCGACCTTCCCCTGCTGGATGAATCCGAGAGGGAACGCGTTCTATTCGCCTGGAACCGGACGCATACGGCTTACCCCGCGGACAAACCCATTCACCGCCTTTTCGAGGAGCGCGTGGCGAAGAACCCGGACGCGATCGCCCTCGCGGGGAGTGAGGTGGGCAACCGGGCTTTGACCTTCGCGGAACTCGACCGCCGCGCGAACCAACTGGCGCATTACCTCCTGCGCATGGGAGTCGAACAAGAGTCCTTGGTGGGCTTGTGTTTGCGGAGCTCGCCCGAATTGATCTCCGGCGTTCTTGCGATTTTCAAAGCTGGCGCGGCCTACGTACCCCTGGATTGGAAATACCCCCTAGAACGGTTGCGCCGCATGTTGGAAGACGCGAAACTGGCCGCCATCCTCACCCGCGGTGAGTTTTCAGGGTTCCTGCCCCGCGATGGGACGCCCATTTTCGACCTGGATTTGGAGTGGCCTTCCATCTGCCGAGAAGAGGTGCTGCCTCCCAAAACCGCCGTCAGCCGCCAAAACTCCGCTTATGCCATCTTTACATCGGGCTCCACCGGCCGTCCCAAGGGTTCGCTGATCCACCATGGCGCGCTGGTCAATTACGCTCCCGCCCTGATTCACGCATTGGCCATGGGTTCCTCGGACCGTTTCCTTCAGCTTTCTTCACCCAACTGGGACGTGTTCATGGAAGAGCTGCTGCCTACGCTGCTCAGCGGTGCAACGCTAATCATGCGCGATGATGCACTCCCCGTGGCCGATCTCGATCCATTGCTCGCAAGGGAGCGGATCACGAGCCTGGAGCTATCCACCAGCCAATGGCATCAATGGGTGGAAGATCTCGCCCGCGCCGGACACAGGCCGCCCGGCAGCCTACGCTCCCTGATCATGGGAGGCGAACGGGTCCTCCCCGAACGTTTCGCCCATTGGCAGCGCTTTGGAATTCCCCTCATCAACGCCTATGGACTGACCGAAACCACAATCACCACCGCGCTCTACCAAACAACCTTTTCCAAAGCGGAGCGGGACCCCAACTTCACGCTACCGATCGGAAAGCCCATAGCCAACAATCGGGTCCATGTGTTGTGCGCGGATCTGGGGCCCCTCCCAGTGGGCGTACCGGGAGAATTGATCATCGGCGGCGCCGGTTTGGGCAGAGGCTACCTCCACCAACCGGCCACGACCGCGCGCCGATTCATTCCCGATCCCTTCGGGCCCACGGGCGGCCGTCTGTTCAAAACAGGCGACCTGGCCCGTTACCTGCCAGACGGAAACCTGCTATGCCTCGGCCGCCTGGATCAACAGGTCAAGCTGCGCGGGTTCCGTGTCGAATTGGGCGAAATCGAATCGGTGCTGGGCACCCATCCAGCCTTACGCCAAGCCGTCGCGGCCATTCGCGGGAGCGAGAGTGGCCGGCCTTATCTGGCGGCCTATTGCGTGCTTGGAGATCCTGAGCATGGCTCACTCTCCGAGGGTTGGGAAATCGATCTCAAAAACCACGCGGCGGCCCATTTGCCCGAGCACATGGTGCCTACCGTTTTTATGCAGATGAAAACGGCGCTCCCCCTATCGCCCAACGGGAAAATTGACCGGACGGCTCTTCCGGACCCCGATTTAACCAGTCTCGCGGATGCCGGTCAATACATCGCACCTAGAGACCCAATCGAATCCCGGCTGGCTGAAATTTGGGCCGGCCTCTTGGACGTTGATCAACCCGGCATCCACGACAGCTTCTTTGAGGTAGGAGGCCATTCCCTGCTGGCCGTTCAGATGATATCGCGCATTCGGGAAGCTTTTTCCGTTGAAATGCCTCTGCGGGTCATCTTCTCCACCACAACCATTGCCGAGCTCGGGCAGACCCTGCGCACCATGCTGGATCACGAGCACACGAAGCTCCTGCCTCCCATTGAGCCGAAATACTCTGACCAACCCTTGTCCCTATCGTTTGCCCAGCAACGACTCTGGTTTCTGGACCAATTGGAAGGGCCTGAAAATCTGGCCTACAACATCGGAGCCGCCGTGGCGGCTGAGGGTGCCCTAGACCCGCACACGCTGGAACGCTGTGTCGCGGAAACCATTCGCCGTCACGAGATTTTGCGAACCAACTTCCTCGCCGTGGACGGCCTACCCAAGCTGGTCGTCCATGAAGCTGGGGAATTTACGCTCGGGGTGATCGATCTGACGGGGTTGAGCCCCGCGGCGGCCAAGTCCGAGAGCCGCGCCATCATGCTGGACGAGTCGCAACGGCCCTTTTCGCTCGCATCCGGGCCCCTGGTAAGGCTTTCCCTGCCGCGCCTCGAGCGGGAACGGCACCTGATGATCATCAACATGCACCACATCATCACCGATGGCTGGTCCACCCAAGTTCTCATCCAGGAATTGGCGGATTTGTACGCCGCCTGGACCCGCGGACGCCCGTACCCATTGGCGGAAATGCGCATCCAATACACGGACTACGCCGCTTGGCAACGCGAGGTTTTCACCCGCGAATTGCTGGAGGCACAGATTGCATTTTGGAAAACGCAACTCGCCGATCTCCCGGATCTGCATCAAGTGCCCACCGATCGGCCCCACCCCGCGGTGGAAACCTTCCGCGGCGCCGATCAATCCTTCCGCCTCGACCCGGGCCTGACGCGAAACCTAAAGCACTTGGGCCGGCAATCTCGAGCCACGCTATTTATGACGCTTTACGCGGGTTTTGCCGCCCTTCTCTCTCGATATAGCGGCCAGCGGGATATCGTGGTCGGTTCACCCGTGGCCAACCGCAACCGGCCCGAGCTCGAATCCATGATCGGCTTTTTCATGAATACCCTTGTTCTGAGGGCAGACTTCGCTGACAAACCTAGCTTCCGCGACCTACTCCAACAGGTTCGCCGCATGACCGCGGATGCTTTCAGCAACCAGGACATCCCTTTCGAGCGGCTGGTCGAGGCGCTCCGTCCGGATCGCAAGCTCAGCCATAACCCGCTCTTCCAAATCATGTTCACGCTCCAGGACGCCACTCCCGGGAAGTTGCGCCTTCCGGGAATGACCCTGCGAAACCTGGCCCCCGAACAGGCTACAGCCCAAGTCGATCTTGCGCTAACCATGGAGGACCTGGGAGCGGAAATCGGGGGCGTCTTCAATTTCAATACGGACCTGTTCGAAGAATCCACCATCCTGCGCATGATCGGCCACTTCCAAAACTACCTACGGCAATTGGTCGATCAGCCGGATACGCCCGTGCTTCATCTCTCACTGCTGGAGGAGAAGGAACGAGAAACCCTTTTGGAAACCTGGAATCAAACCCGGACCAAGTACCCCGCGGACCGGCTCATCCACCAGTTGCTCGAGGACCGGGTTCCGCGAAACCCCGAATCGGTTGCCCTTACATTCGGAAACACGTGGCTGACCTATTGCGAGTTGAACGTGCGCGCGAATTGGGTCGCCCATGGCTTGCTCGAGAGAGGAGCGGGACCAGAAACCCCGGTAGGCGTGCTCTTGGACCGGTCACCCGATCTGGTAATCGGCATACTGGCCATTCTTAAGGCAGGCGCGGCTTACCTGCCCTTGGACCCCGGTTTCCCGAACACAAGACTGGCCTCCTTGCTGGTCGATAGCCAAGCGCCTCTGCTGCTCACCAAGCGCGCGTCAACGGCTCGCTTCCCCGAATTCAAGGGGGCAAAAATCCTTTTGGATCCTTGCGCTCCCACGAACGCACCCAGTGAAAATGGCCGGCAGTTCCAGGATTCGAACCCTGCCCGAGCCCAGGCCGCGACTTCCCTGGCCTACCTCATCTATACCTCCGGTTCGACGGGCAAACCTAAGGGCGTTCAAGTCAGCCACCGCTCCGCGGTCAACTTTCTCTTCACCATGGCCAAGCGGCCCGGGCTGTCGCCACGCGATATACTTTTAGCGGTCACCACCATTTCCTTCGATATCGCGGGCCTCGAGCTTTTCCTGCCGCTCTCGGTCGGCGCCGGGGTATGCCTGGCCTCCAGGGAGCAGGCCGCTGACGGGCGGCTGCTTAGCGGCCTGCTAGACCGCTATCGGATTACCGCCATGCAGGCGACACCAGCCACCTGGCAAATGCTGCTTGCCGCCGGTTGGAGGGGCCGCCCTTCCTTAAAAGTACTTTGCGGGGGAGAGGCACTCACCCGTCGGCTGGCGAGGAAACTCGCCCGCCAGACAAAATCCGTCTGGAACCTTTACGGACCCACTGAGACCACGATCTGGTCGAGCCTGTGCCCAGTCGAGGCTAGGCGGGATTCCGCTCCCCGCGACAGGACTATCGAGTCTATCGGCCAGCCGATCGCCAACACCGGCTTCTTGGTTTTGGACCCCAACCTGGCGCCAACCCCCATCGGCATCCCGGGTGAACTCCATATTGGTGGAGAGGGTTTGGCGCGGGGATATTGCGGCCGGCCCGCCTTAACCGCCGAAAAGTTCATCCCCAATCCCTTCTCCCGGGCAGGCCACTTCATGGGGCGGGGTTCCAGGCTCTATGCAACCGGCGATCTGGTCCGCTGGCTTCCCGACGCAAAAATCGCCTACATGGGACGGCTCGACCAGCAGGTCAAGGTACGGGGTTTCCGCATCGAACCCGGTGAAATTGAGTCGGTGTTGGTTTCCCATCCCCGGGTGCAAGAGGCCGTGGTTGTTACCCAAGGTCAAATGGGAACCGACCGAAACCTGGTCGCATACCTAGTCGCGACAGGGGATGAGCCCAAAGCGACGAACGACCTTTCCCCCAGGGCGCTTCGCCAATTTTTGGGCGCCTCATTGCCCGTTTACATGATTCCCGCCTTTTTCGTAACACTGGCGCGCCTACCCCTCACTCGCAACGGGAAAATCAATCGCCGCGCTTTACCCGCTCCCACCGCATTCGATTCGGATGCCGAGGCCCAGTACCAAGCCCCTCGCAACGAGCTGGAAACGAGCCTGCACCATATTTGGTGTCAGGTGCTCAACGAGCAACGCCTGGGCGTCCACGACAATTTCTTCGAGAGAGGGGGACACTCCTTACTTGCAACCCAACTGATCTTCAAGGTCAACAACCGTTTCTCTCTCAACCTGGGTCTTCGCGGCTTGTTTGATTGGCCGACCATCGCAGAGATGGCCGCGCAAATCGAAAAGCGCCGCGCGCAAAGCGTGGGGCAGCCCGATCCGCAAGGCGATCTGCCTGAGATTCAACCCGCGCTGGAACAGCGCTACCAATCTTTCCCGCTCACCGACATCCAACATGCCTATTGGCTCGGCCGGGGCGACACCTTCGAGTTGGGCAACGTGGGCACCTTTATTTATTCGGAACTTCAGACCAATCGGCTGAACTTGGACCATTTCAACCACGCACTGAGATGCCTGATCCAGCGGCATGACATGCTGCGAGCCATCGTCATGGAAGATGGGAATCAACGGGTTTTGGAAGAGGTTCCCCCATACCGAATCCAAACCACGGACCTGCGTAGTCTCGATGAAGAGACGCGAACGCGCGTGCTGGACCATCTGCGTACCCGGCTCAGCCACCAACTGCTGCCCGCGGATCAATGGCCGCTTTTCGATATTCGGGCAACGCTGTTGGAGCCCCACGAAACCCGGCTTCACATCGGCATGGATATCTTGATGATCGATGGATGGAGCATCGAAATTCTGTTTGAGGAATTGCTCCATTACTACCGAAACCCTGATTACCCCTTGCCCGAATTGGATATCACCTATCGGGATTGTGTGCTCGCCGATAAGGCCTTGCGCGATGGACCGCTCTATCGAACCTCGAAGACCTATTGGCTGAAACGGCTGGAAACCTTGCCCCCGGCTCCAGAACTGCCCTTGGCCAAACGTCCTTCCAGCCTGGTACGGCCCCAGTTCGTTGGCCGTTCCATGGAGCTCGCGACGTCGGATTGGCGACGCTTGCAAGAGCGCGCGGCCGCACGGGGCTTAACACCGACGGGTCTCCTGCTGGCCGCCTATGCCGAGGTTCTGACCAATTGGTGTAAATCTCCAGCGTTTACCCTCAACCTCACCCTTTTCAACCGCATTCCCCGTCACCCGCGAATCAACAAAATCGTGGGGGATTTCACCTCCGTTCTCCTGTTGGAGGTCAATAACCAACCGAATGAACCCTTCAGTGAACGCGCCCTGCGTCTCCAGCATCAGTTATGGCGTGACCTCGACCATCGCTACATTAGCGGAGTCGAGGTCATGCGCGAACTGGCTCGCAAACAGGGAAGCCCCATGACGGTGATGCCCGTTGTTTTTACCGGCGCGCTCGGTCTCCATCTCGGCGAGGCCGAAACCCACGGCGAGGCCCTGGGTCGCCTTGTTTACGGCATCAGCCAAACCCCACAAGTGTGGCTGGATCAGCAGGTTTCGGATCGAAACGGCGCTTTGTCCCTGGTTTGGGACGCGGTGGAGGAACTTTTCCCTCACGGTTTGCTGGATCATATGTTCGAGGCCTATGAGCGACTGTTGCGGCGCCTCGCGGCCGAGGAAGCCTCCTGGGACCGGCCGCTCGGCCACCTGATACCCCAATCCCAGATCCTCGCTCGGGCGAAAATCAACACTACCCGACGCCCGATCACGCCAACTTTGCTGCAACGGCCCTTCGAAAGACAAGCGCGATCCGCCGGGCAGAGGCCGGCCCTAGTCACAACCCAACTTGAAATAAGCTACGAAGAGCTTTACCAGCGGGTCGGCCACCTCAGTGGGACGCTGCATAAATGGGGCGTCCAACCGAATCAATTGGTGGGCGTGGTGCTCGACAAGGGATGGGAGCAAGCCGTGGCGGTTCTGAGCATTCTCATGGCCGGGGGCGCCTACCTGCCCGTTGCCCCCCAGCTCCCCGAACAGCGCCGCCACTACCTGCTGACCCATGGGCGCACGCGGGTGGCCCTGACCCGCGCGGCGCTCCGGTCAAGCCTTTCCTGGCCCTCGGATATCGAGGTTATTTGCGTGGATGCAGTGCAAGAAGCATTCGCGGCGCCCCCGATACAAGATCAAAGCCACCGCGATTTGGCCTACGTCATTTTCACCTCTGGTTCGACCGGCACGCCCAAGGGCGTCATGATCGAGCATCTGGGCGCCTACAACACCATAGAGGACATCAACCGCCGGTTTGAGGTGAGTCACCGCGATCGGGTTTTGGCGCTTTCCTCGCTGAATTTTGACCTTTCCGTATATGACCTGTTCGGAATCCTTGCCGCGGGTGGAACCATCGTACTTCCCGACGCAGATCAGGAACGGGAGCCCGCCCACTGGGCACGGCTCATGAATCAGCATGGGGTTACCCTGTGGAACACGGTTCCCGCGCTCATGCAGATGCTGGTCGAGTATTTGGAAGATCGCCCCGAGGAAACGCCGCCGGGTTTGTCCCTAGTTCTCTTGAGCGGCGATTGGATTCCCGTGGAACTACCCGACCGCATCAAAGCGCTTTGGCCAGGGATTCGCGTCATTGGATTGGGCGGCGCGACCGAGGCCTCGATTTGGTCGAATTTCTATACCGTCGAAGAAACCGATCCCAATTGGCAGAGCATCCCCTACGGCAAGCCTCTTTCCAATCAAACCTTCGCGGTTCTCAACCACGCGCTTGACCCTTGCCCCGTATGGGTTCCAGGCCAATTGTACATCGGCGGAGTCGGCCTGGCTCGCGGTTACTGGCGCGACTCGGAAAAAACCAACAACAGCTTCATCCTTCACCCAAGAACCAAAGAGCGGCTTTACAAAACCGGCGACCTCGGCCGTTACCTGCCCGATGGCAACCTGGAATTCCTAGGCCGCGAGGACGCCCAGGTGAAAATCAGGGGTTACCGCATCGAATTGGGTGAGGTCGAAGCGGCGCTACGCGAACATGAAGCGGTCAAGGAATGCGTGGTTAGCGCGCATGGCATAGGCGCCAACAAGCAACTGGCCGCCTTTGTGGTGCTCGAGGAACGCTTTGCCCAAGCCGAAAATGGTCTGGGCGATGAAGGGGAAGAGAGCGGTCTGCTGGACCCGGCTGCCCAAACCGAATTTAAACTCAAACAACGCGGAGTCCGGCGCTTCAGCCAAGAAACACGGTCGGTCTCCCTGCCTGGTTCCCGATGGGATGAACGGCGCCGCGCATCATATATGCATCGCCAAAGCTTTCGCGCCTTCAGCGAGGAACCCCTGACCCTGGAAGGGTTCGGCGCGTTCCTGAGCTGCCTGGAGCAAATGCGGGATACCGAGTTTCCACTGCCAAAAATGCGCTACCCCTCGGCAGGCAGCCTTTATCCGGTACAGGTCTACCTGCATGTTAAGCGGTCCCGTGTCGCGGGTCTGGAACCAGGATATTACTATTATCACCCGGGCGAACACCGCATGATCCTGCTAACGGAGGGCGACCAAAGCAATGCGGACATCCACGATGAGGTAAACCGGGCCCTTTACAAACGGGCCGGGTTCTCGCTTTTCCTGGTCGGCAATATGGCCGCCATCTGCCGAATGCTCGAGCTTGCGGAACCGTCCTC
>JBGTRP010000014.1:0-22766 GCA_041940685.1 Acanthopleuribacteraceae bacterium | reverse complement strand
TGCCGCAATCGGAACCCTGGTGGGAAAGGAAGGTCTCGCCCTCCAGCAGGTCGCGGGTGAAAATCGCCGAGGAGAGCCCCTGGGGCACGTTGTTCTGATAGGCGATGGCGTCTTCCAACTCGCGGTAGGGGATGATGTAGAGAATGGGGGCGAAGGTTTCTTCCTTCACGATTTCGGAATCGTGGTTGACCCGAATAATGCAGGGCGTGACGTAGAACCCGTCCCGGTCTAATTGCTCGCCGCCACAGAGAACCTCGCCGCCCTCGGACCTGGCGCGTGCGATGGCGGCACGCATGGCGTCCACCGCGTCCTGGTCGATCAGCGGCCCCATCAGGGTGCTGTCCTCGAGCGGGTCGCCGATGCGCACCTGCTTGTAGGCGTGAACCAATTGCTCGGCCACATCGCCGGCAATGCTTTCATGCACGATCAGCCGGCGGGTGGAGGTGCAGCGCTGGCCCGCGGTGCCCACGGCGCCGAAAACCACCGCGGGAATCGCCAGGTTGAGATCCGCGTTGGGCGTAATGATCAGCGCGTTGTTGCCGCCCAACTCCAAAATGGTTTTGCCCATGCGGGCGGCTACCTTGGCGCCCACGATCTTGCCCATGCGCACGGAGCCGGTGGCGGAGATCAGCGGGATGCGAGGGTCGTTGACCAGGGTCTCGCCGATGACGGCGTCCGGCCCCATCACCAGGCCGAAAAGGCCCGGAAAGCCGTGTTTCTTCAAAACCGGTTCGAACAGGTTTTGCATGGCGATCGCGCAGAGCGGCGTTTTTAGCGAGGGTTTCCAAATCACGCTGTCGCCGCAGACCGCGGCTACCAGCGCGTTCCAGCCGTATACCGCCACGGGAAAATTGAAGGCCGTGATTACGCCGACGATGCCCAGCGGGTGGTATTGGTCGTACATGCGGTGTCCGGGCCGCTCCGAATGCATGGTGAACCCGTAAAGCTGTCTGGACAGGCCCACGGCGTAATCGGCGATATCGATGATTTCCTGGACCTCGCCCATGCCTTCCTGAAAAATCTTGCCCATTTCCAGGGAAACCAGACGTCCCAAATCCTCTTTGTTCTCGCGCAGGACCTCCGCGATTTCACGCACCACCTGGCCGCGCGCCGGCGCGGGCTGGCGGCGCCAGCGGAGATAACTTTCCTGACTGGCCGCGACCACTTGTTCGTACTCGTCCGCGCTCGCGGTGCGCACCTTGGCGATGGCTTTGCCGTCGATGGGCGAATAGCTGGTGCAAAGCTCGCCCTTTCCTTCCAACCACCGGTCCGCGTAGACGCCGCTGTTCTCCTCACCGATTCCCAACCGTTTCAAAAAATCGTACATGCTAACCTCTTCCAAATGTCATCGCTCTTTTGTTGGCGCTACGTCCACACAAACCCGCCCATTATTTCACGACTCCGCCCTGCTGCAAACAGGATCGGAAGATTTTGTGGCCAAAATGGGAAGGTGGGACGGGTCGCGCGTCATCGGCCCGGGCCGCTTTCCGGGAAGCGCCGCCCACCGGGATGGGCCGTGGAACATTAAATTGTTGAGAGAAGCTCGCCGAACCTTTACAATGCGGCTTGGTTTCCCAGTGAGCCAAGCCAATCGGCGATCGAGGAGCGGACAACATGAATGACGGGTTGAAGCGGACGCCTTTGGCCGATGAGCACATGGCGCTTGGCGCCAAAATGGTGGACTTCGGCGGTTGGTTCATGCCCGTGCAATACGAGGGCGTGATGGCCGAGCACCGGGCGGTGCGCGAGGGCGTGGGCTTGTTCGACGTGTCCCATATGGGAGAAATTCGGGTAACCGGCGAGGGCGCCCTGGATTTTCTCAACCATGTGACGGTGAACGAGGTGGGCGCGCTTGCCGATGGTCAGGCCCAATACACGCTGCTCACCTATCCCGAGGGAACCGTGGTGGATGATCTTCTGATCTACCGCCTGGGTCCGCAAAACTTTTGGCTGGTGGTCAACGCCTCCAATCAGGATAAGGACGAGGCTTGGCTGCGCCAACAGGCTTCCGGCCACGCGGTGACCATCGCCAACGAGGGCGAGGCCACCGCGCAATTGGCCATTCAGGGTCCGCTCGCGGAGCGGATGCTGCAACCCTTGGTCGATACCGATCTGGCGGCTATCGATTACTATTGGTTTTGTGAAACCAAGTTGGCCGGCATGCCCGTGCTGATCTCGCGCACGGGTTACACCGGCGAGGATGGCTTCGAGTGCTACGCGCCGCGGGAACACGCGGTCAAGCTTTGGCGGCTGTTGCTGGAGAAGGGCGCTCCGCATGGCATTCGGCCCATCGGGCTCGGGGCGCGGGATAGCTTGCGGCTGGAGGCGCGCATGCATCTCTACGGCAACGACATGGATCACACCACCACCGCACTGGAGGCGGGTCTGGGTTGGGTGGTCAAGCTGAAGAAGCCCGCCGATTTTATCGGCAAGGACGCGCTCGCCGCGCAGAAGGCGCGGGGTTTGGAACGCAAGTTGGTTGGGTTCGAAATGCTCGATCGGGGCATTGCCCGTCAGGGCGCGCCCGTGATGGAGGGCGACAGAGAAATCGGTAGGGTCACCAGCGGCACCCATGCGCCCAGCCTGGGCAAGGCCATCGGGTTGGCCTACGTGCCCCTGTCCCACGCGAAACCCGGCACGACCCTTCAGATCCAAATCAGAAAAAAGACCGCGGCGGCCGTGGTCGTCAAAGGCGCCTTTTACAAGCGTTCCTGACCCGCGTTTCTCATTTCTAGACTTACCTTTGGCAGGAGGAATGAACCATGTACCCCAAGAAGTTTTTGTATAGCAAGGAGCATGAATGGATCAAGGTCGAGGGAGATGAGGCGGTCGTGGGCATTACCCACCACGCCCAGGCGCAATTGGGCGATATCGTGTACGTGGACCTGCCCGAAACCGGCGCCGAATTCGCCTCCGGCGAGGAGTTCGGCAGCGTGGAGTCGGTCAAGGCTGTTGCCGAAATTTATATGCCGATCTCCGGCGAGGTGCTCGAGGTCAACGAGTTCCTGGAGGAAACGCCCGAGTTGGTCAACCAGCAGCCCCATGATGACGGCTGGATCGTGCGCGTCAAAATCACCGATCCTTCCGAGCTGGACGACCTCATGGACGCGGGTAGCTATGAGGAATTCGTCAAGCAGGAATCCGAGTAGCCGGGCGCCATGCCCCTTCCGTTTTGGAAAATCCGGAACCTGTTGTGAAAAAAGGGTTTAACTCTTGTTCGAATGGGTTTATGACTCCTTCAGAGCCTGATATTTTTCAAAACCAATGGTCTTCTAATTTCGTAATGGGTAGAATTGATAGATGGTATCAAAAGTGCCATTTTGTTTAAAAACCAATCCTTTTTGTCGAATTTGTGCTCTTGCAAAAATGCGGCGCAAGGTCTGAATGGGAATTGTAGGTCGTAATGGATGCATCCTCACTCACGGATGAGGAAATCATCGAAAAAATTAAAGCGGGCGGCATCGAGTATTTCGAGGTTATCGTCCTCCGTTACCAGAAGAAGTTGGTGAATTACATCTACCGGATGATCAACGACTTCGAGTCCTCCATGGAATTATCCCAGGAAGTATTCATCAAAGTGTTTAATTCCCTGGATAAGTACAATCCCAGTTACAAATTCACCACCTGGATCCACCGCATTTCCTCCAACGCGACCATCGATTGGATGCGCAAGAAGAAAATCGA
This sequence comes from Acanthopleuribacteraceae bacterium, assembly GCA_041940685.1. GTDB lineage: Bacteria > Acidobacteriota > Holophagae > Acanthopleuribacterales > Acanthopleuribacteraceae > JBGTRP01. The sequence continues at coordinate 19,082 of JBGTRP010000014.1, read as the reverse complement.
CGCCTATTCGCTGGACGGCGGCGATTCCGACGATATGCCGCCGCTAAGCCAACAAATCCCCTCCAAGGACCTGAATCCGCTTCAATCGCTGGAAATGGACCAACTTCAGGGTAGAATTGAGGCGGCGATTCAGGAACTACCCTTTATTTACAAGCAATTAATCATCCTGCGGCACATTAACGAGCTGAGTTATGAAGAGATCGCGAATACGGTTGAACTTCCCCTCGGGACGGTGAAGAACCGCATTTTTCGCGGCCGTGAAATGCTGAAGGCAAAGCTGATCGCGGAGGTCTCCGAAAGGGGCGGCAATGACGGAAAAACCTGACGGCTCTACCCACGAATCGCCCATGGACCGGCCGGACGGCGGCGGTGTCGACGAGGAGCTTTTCGATGACCCCATCGTGTCCAAGTCCTTGGCGAGCCTTACCAGGGTCGAAGTCCCCAGCGGACTCCTGCCCAACATCATGTACCGGGTTTACGAAACGCATTTGCGCGAGCGCATCAGCCTGAAACAGATCGCGGCAATCTGCGCTCTGCTGATCACCATTTGCATCGGATTTTTTGCCTGGGACGTACAGGATTACACCCGCGGCAACTCGCTCGGGGGTTTTGGCGAGGGCATGGAGCGCAAGGTCGATGAAATGGTCGCCGAATTCGACAGCCTGGTTCAGGCCACCGATGGCGTTCTTTCCGCCACTTGGCAGTTGGTTACCGCGCTGGGCGAGTTGGTTTTTTCTGGGGGGGGAGCCCTCCCCATCCTGCTTCTGATCGTCGCGATCGTGGTTCTGATCCTTGTTTTCCAAAAGTGGAAAACAAGAAATTTTTTTAAGAGTGATGCTACCTGATGCGTTTAGGATCTCCACATCTTCTCCTTCGAACGGTCTTCTGGCCGTGGGTATTGCTCGCCTGCGGGTTGGTCATGGGCCAAACATCGCTACCCATTTTGGTTTCCGATGACAAGACCTACGACAGTACGCTGGTCGCCTTTAACCAGGATATCGTGGTGGAAGGCGTGGTGGAAAAAGGCTTGATCAGCCTCGGCGGGGACATCACCGTCATGGGAACGGTCAAGGGGAATATCTCCGCGCTCAAAGGCTCGGTCACCATTCACCCCTCGGCGGTCGTGGGCGGCAATGTGTTGTGCGTGAGGGGCGAACTGAGGGTGGAGGAAGGCGCACAACTGAATGGCAAGCTGCTTCACTACTTCAATCCCAAGCGAGCCAAGAGCGACGGTTGGCAGAATACGCTCAAGGCCAAGACCGCGATCTTCTTTGCCAAGACCCTGATGCTCTTCCTTCTCATTATCATCACCTTTTACACCTTCCCCAATCAGATTAACGAGGCCAGCTTCGAGCTGACCCAGGATTGGGTCAAAACCGTGGTGAAGGGGTTCCTTACCCTGGCCGGTTTCGTATTGGCCCTGCTGCTCAGCTTCCTTTTAATGGTGGTGGCGGTGGGTTTCCCGCTTTTTCTGTTGCTGTTCTGCGGGTTCATGGTGGTGGTCGCTTTCGGGGTCGTGGTGATTTGCTACCGCTTGGGCCATACCCTCGCGATCGTTTGTCAGGGCGCGCTTTCCCTGGCAAACGCCATTCTGGTGGTGGTCCTCGTGCTCGGATTTCTGCTGCATCTGCCGCTCATCGGGCCGGCCCTTTTGTTCGCCTTTTTGGTGTTGGGATCGGGCGTGGTGATCGATACCCGCTTCGGCACCAACAAGCAATGGTTCACCAAGAAGCCCAGGTATTGGTCGGCCGGCTGATCGAAAGTTCTTGTGTGGTTCGCCAACCTCGGGTAGGGAAAACATCGAAAGCGGGGAAATTTAGGGCCGGCGGCATCCTGCATATCCTGACTATCGATGGAAGAAAAAACCAACACGGATGGTCAGGATCGACAGGTAAAGAAAACCTGACTGCGCATGGATGGAAGTCTTGTGGTGTGAACGGGGCCCCGCCGTGGGAATGGGGAAAACGGATGTTTGACCACGAAACACACGAATCAGGCGAAAAAATGGCCTTATATTCGGATCTTTAGCGCCGATCGTCGAGCCGGTGGAATGCCAGGGCTTTCAACCCGAACGGCGCCCAACATCTGTATCTCTCTGCCGAACGCGGCTCGACCCTCTGCAATGTAGACGACAACGGGGAGGAATCAGGAGAGGGAGCGTAAGGGGCCGCTTATTTATCGACGGCCGCTTTCCAGCGCCAACCGAACCAGCCGCGACCGGGTTCCTGTCCTCGAACGGAAACCTGGCCGTCGCCCTCAATGGGGAAGCCGTTGTTACGCGTAAACATGTTCAGTGTTTTCCGGATCCTGGTCACGAGGGTCTTTCGCTCTTCCTTCTCGGCTACCGAGCAAAGATACGCGATGGTAGCCGCGGAGTAGACCTCGTCATCGGAGAGGCGATCAATGAGTTTTTTGTATTTCAGGGGGCGACCCGGTCTATTCATGGCTCTCATATACCGTAGAAAAGAATTTGAAACTTAAAAAGATACGTTACGAAAAAGTAACCGCCCTTAAATTTTTATAAAATCTCAAAGCTTATGTCAAGGGTGGGAACCTGGTTAATTGGTGAGAAGTGAGCGAAGTCATCCAGAACCGCCACCGCCGATACTTTTCCGGCAGGTAACCTCGGTGCGGGGGCAGGGGAACCTCACGCGTTCGGAGCTTGGGAGCGCAAGCCCGTCCGGAACCGATCCAGGCGGCTCCCCAGAGACTCATTTCGGGTTCCTCCAGGAGGTGGAGGCGGTAGGGCAAAAGGGCCGCGAGCGCGGGTAGAAAATCGCGCCGTTTGGTGAGGCCCCCGGAAACCAAAACCCGTTGCGGCGGCTCGTCCGGATACAAACCTTCCAATACCTCCCGCGCGCGGAAGATCAGGGCTTCCAGGGCGAGCCGCCGTTGGATTTCGGGGTCCAGGGCGTCTTTTTGGAGATTGGCGACCCCCGCGAGATCTTTGCGCCAGTGGGGCGCGGCCAAGCCGGGTGAGTCGGCCACCGCAAAAACCTCGGGTATGGGATCGCTCGCGGCGGAAAACCAGTCTTCTCCCAACTCTTCGTCGCCCAACAGTTGGGCGCCCGCGTTGATCGGCCCCTCCCAAAGAAGCTGTCGCGGACGATCTTCTGGCCGGGCAAGCAGCGCGGTGAGGAATCCGTGTGGAGCCCGGCCCGTTTGGAGCCGCATGCAAAAGGTTCCGGTGCCCGTGTTGAGGAAGGCGTGGTGGGGGAAGGCCTCGAACAGGGGAAAGGCGCCCGCGCCCTGGTCGCCGAGGCTGGCGGTAATCGGGTAGCCGAGCCGGGTTTCGAGTTGGGTTTCCGGATTTTCGCGTAGCCTGGGAAGGATATTTTCTGGAATGCCGAAGAGGTCGAGCATGCGCGGCGACCAGCCAGGCTTTTCCAAATCCACCAACAGGGTGCGGGCCGCCACGCTGACATCCGTGACATGGGCGCCCCCGGTCCAATGCCAAATCAGGTAGGTTTCCAGGGTTCCGAACAGCAGTGCGCCCCCTTTGGCCAAGGCCAACAGCTCCGGTTCTTCTTGGAAGAGGGTGGCCAGCTTGGGAGCCGCGTAATTGGCCGCCAGCGGTAGACCGGTGATGCGTCTCACCTCCTCCGCGAGGTTCCGTTGTCGGGCGCACCAGCCGTCCGCGCGGATATCCTGCCAGGAAATGAGCGGGGTGCGCGGGGCGCCGGATTTCGAGTCCCAGAGCAGAAAGCTGGAGCGTTGGGTTGAAATGGCCAGCGGCGTTTTCCGGGGAACCCCGCATTCCTCCAGCAACTTCTCGGCCTTGATGCGGTAGGCGTCCGGGTCGGAGATGCGTTTTCCCCCTTGGCCCGAAAGTGGTGGGGAGGACGCGCTTTTCAGCAATCGGAAGCCTCCGTCCGAACGGAGGATGCCGAGCTTGATGCGGGTGGTCCCCAGGTCCAGGGCCAATGAGGTTGTCAAAAAATGCTCCCCAGGGTTTCCGGGCTTTTCGCGGCTGCTCGGGCGCGGGACTGGCGCGCCTAGTTGGAAGCTTCCTCGTCCAGGAGCCGTTTCAGCCAGCGCGGGTTGTTGGCCAGGATGCCGTCTACCCCGCTCGCACGGGCGCGGCGGTAGTGGGCCTCGGTCAGACAGGTATAGGTGAAGACCGGTTTTTCGACGTCATGCACGGATTGAACATAGGATGGCTCCACCCGCCGGATATCGCAGGAGTAGCCGTACAGGAAACGAGCCTCCGGTAGAAAACAAGGCCGTTTTTGGTTGAGTACAAAGCGAATATCCGGCGCGAGTTCATGGCCGTGTTGCAGCAGCGGCAACTCGAAACTGAACAGGTAGACCCGCTCGACCAATTGTTTTTGCCGCACCAGGTCGAGCACACGTTTCACCAGGTCGTGCAGCCGGGGGAGCGAGGATTCCCGCGCCTTGATTTCCAACATCAGCGGGCAACGCGCGCCGTAGCGCTCCAACACCTGTTCCAGGGTGGCGATGCGGGTGTTGGCGAATTCGGGTCCGAACCAGCCGCCAAAATCGAATTGCTCCAAATCCTCTAAGGTGAGGCGATGGATGCGTTTGAACCCACCGCCGATCATGTGCAGCGTGCGGTCGTGATAGATGACGGGCACGCGATCCTTGGTGAGTTGGATGTCGAGCTCCATCGCGTCGATGGGTTCCTGGACCGCGGCATCAAAGGCGGCGATCGTGTTTTCCGGGAAACGCGTGGAGAAACCGCGGTGGGCGATACACATGGGTCGGGAGCCTGTTGTTTCCATCTTTGATTACCTCATTTTCAAGCCGCATACGGCAAGCTTCATGCTACAAGTATGATTTTTTACGGGCGGTCGCTGTCCACTCAGTAGCCCGATTCGAGCAAATGGCGTCCCGGGAGGGCGTTTTCCTTTTCTCGCCGCCCGCCGATCCCATCACGGATATTCAAGTCGCGGCCCTCGCGGAACCCTTGCTCAAAGGTAGAGGATTTCCGGTAGGTGGCCTTGCGGCCGGATCGCAAATGGGGATGCCGTTCCTGAAAGAACTGAACCAGCCGCGCTTTTTTCTGCAGGACCAACTGGGAGCCGGAAGGTTCCTGGACGCTTTCGCTTTCCAGCTTGGCAATCAGGCCCTTGAGCACGCCGAGTTGATAGTCCCGTTTGGGCGCCTTGCCCTTGAGATCGGGGAAGCGGCGTCGGTGCTGTTGGTACAGGCGTTTCAACTCGCGTTCCAGATACTCGTAGACATAGGATGCGATTTGCAGGTTGGCGCGCGTGCCATTGGCCTCCAGCAACCAAACGCGCTTTTCGTTCAGGGGTTGGTGAGAGGGAATCCACACCAACTCCACGTGAAAAAACCTGCCGAGGATACTGGCAAGGATCTGTTGGACGAGGGATTTTTGTTTTTTGGGAAGGCCAAGGTACTGGTAGTGAAAGCTTTCCCGTTCGTGACGGGGATCGATTTCATATTTTTCCATGAGCGCGCGCGCCTTGGCCAGTGCGGCCTCGGCCTCATGCGGATTGTGGCTCTCGCTCAGGGCCAGCAGTTTTTGGATTCTGCGGATCAAGGGCTCGGGCCGGGAGGTCAGCGCGAGCCGGGCATGATGTTCGATTCCCAATAGGGCGCATGCATGCCGAAAGGCCGAACCATGGGGCCGTTCACCGGTTCCGGACAGGGCCAGCAGGACCTCGTCGGTGTACTGATGCGCCATTTCGTGTTTGAGCACCTCTTCAATTTCCAATGCGCTCCGGGTCATCAGCAGGTTTCGGGAAATGCTGATGGTGCGCGTTCGCGGGTTCCAGGCGCCCAACTTGCGGCCCATGTCCCCGATGGAGAAGACGGGCGGGTGGAGCCGGCCCTGGAGACGCTCCTCATTGGCCTCCCGCCAGGTGTCAAGCAGGAAGCGGGAAAACAGGCGTTGAAAAGAGGGCAGCATGCAAAGAGCCTCGCTGGAGGAAAGTGACGCCGGAAATTCGGCTCGTGGGAACAGCGGATATTGTACCCCGAAACGCGGGAGGTTTGATTTTCAGCACCATCTTTCCGGCGCGCCCGGCCCAGGTGGATGACCTGTCAAGCCGGCCCGCCTGCCAAGGCTCGAATGGCTTGCCACCACGGGGCGAATTCTGGTAATTTGCATAGCCGGGAGGACGTCTGGGCGCCCGTCGCCATCCAAGCTTCCACCGGATATCGGGCCGGGAAAGGATCGGGGTTGAGTCATGCGGGAAATCGCACGCGGCAGCTACCAACATGAAAAAATGATGGCCGACGCCTCCATGGAGCGCACGCTACATTATCAGGCGGCCGCCATTTGGCCCAAGGAACGGGTTTGGTTCGAGGCCAAGGGCCTGCATCTTCACGAACGGGTGGTGGACCTGGGCTGTGGAACGGGCGAGATCAGCTCCAGGTTGGCCCAAAGTTACGCCTTCCGCGAGATTGTCGGCGTGGACCTGCTCCAGCAGAACATCGACCTGGCGCAATCCCGCCATGGCCATCTGGCCGCGCTGCGCTTCGAGCGGGGAGACGTGAACCAGCCCCATTTTCCCGATCACTATTTCGACCTGAGTCTGAATCGTCACCTCATTCAGGTGATCCCCAATCCACACGCCATGCTGCGGGAGATGAAGCGCATTACCAAACCCGGCGGCGTCCTTTACTTTCTGGCCGAGGACTACGGCATGATCCACTGCACCAATGTGCATTCGGAACCCCGCTGGCACCGCTTCCAGGAGAACCTGCTGGATCAGGGCACGGATCTGATGATCGGACGCAAGCTGCCGGTCATGCTCAGGGACCTCGGCCTCATCGATATCGACATGACCTATTTGCGAATTGACAGCCTGAACACGGAGCGGAATATCCTCGCCGGCATCTTCCAAAATTGGTGCCTGGGCTATGCCGAGTTCCTGGCGGAACACAACCAACTGGACGAAAAGGAAACGCGTCGCCATTTCCAGGACCACATCGATTGTGTGCTCGACGAAAGCGAGTACCTGGTCTGGCATGTGCCCGTGATCGCCGCGGTCAACCCGGGATAAGCGGATTCCGGCCGCCGGCATCGAGGCGGCGCGAGAAACCGCGAGCGGCCGTCAGTCCGCGGGCGGCGGCTTGATGTCGATGCTGATCAGGCCCACATCGTTCAGCGGTTTGTTGGGCGGCCGGCCGCTGGAGCCGTTGGTGACCACGTCGCCGATGGCGTCCACGGTATCGAACCCCTCGATTACTCTGCCGAACACCGTGTAGTTGTTGTCGAATTCCTTGGTTTCCTGAAGGCAGATGTAGAACTGGGAAGAGGCGCTGTCGACCTGTTGCGTGCGGGCCATTCCCACCGCGTAGCGATCGTGTTTGAGAAAGGGCGAGATTTCCAGGGCCAAGGGAAAGAGGCTGCCGCCCAAGCCGTTGCCCAAGGGGTCCCCGCTTTGGATGAGGGAGCCTTTCTTTACCCTGTGAAAGATCATGTTCTGGTAGAAACGGGTGGCCGTCAGAATGGCAAAGTTACGCGCGTGGTTGGGCGCTTGCTCCGGCTCCAGCGCGATCGTGAACTCGCCCATCGAGGTGCGCACCAGATAATGGGCGTTCAGATCGGGCAAGGGAACACTGGCGATTTGGATGTTGTTGCCCTCCAGCTCATAGTTGGAATCCTTGTAGTTGACCTGGAAGATGCCGCCCTCCGCCATGGCGGGGAAGTAGCGGTCCAGGTTGAGAACGAAATCGCGATGGGCGCCATAGCGCAGGGCGCTGACCTTTTTGTAGAAGCGATCACTGGAAAAATTGGAGCTCATCTTCAATGGAGCGCCGTCCTTAGAGACGGTGAGCGCCGCGAGGATATCGGGGAACCGCTTGGGCTTCAGCGTTTTTTCCAACTGATTGCCGAGCCGAATGATGAGCGGCACCGATTCGTTATTGGCGAAGAGGGTCCGCTCCTGGATGAGCTTGACGAAATAGGGCGGAACCGAAGGGGTCTGTGGGTTCATGAAGGTGAGTAGCAGGCAAGGTAGCAACATAAGGCGACTCCAAAAAATCAAGCTAACAATAACATCGCATCCCCATAAGAGTAAAAGCGGTAATTTTCCCGGATGGCCTCGCGGTAGAGGTCGAGGATGCGCTCCCGGCCCATGAGCGCGCTGACCAGCAGGATCAGGGACGAGCCGGGAAGATGGAAATTGGTGATCAGTCCCCGGATCGCCCGGAAGGCGTAACCCGGGTAGATGAAGAGGTTGGTGGCGGCCGTTTTCGCATGGAAGCCATTTTCTAAATTGGATTCAAGGCAGCGGGTGGTGGTGGTGCCGACCGCGATGATGCGGCGGTTTTGGGCCCGGGCGTCGTTGAGCCGGGCGGCCGTCTCCTCGTCGATGGTATAGGTCTCGGGCTCCATGACATGATCGCGAATGTCGTCGGCGACCAGGGGCTTGAAGGTGCCGATCCCCACGTGATGGGTGATATAACAGCTCTCGATGCCCAGGCCCTCCAACTCGCGCAGAAGCTCCCGTGTGAAATGAAGACCCGCGGTCGGCGCGGCCACCGCGCCCAAATCGCGCGCGTAGACGGTCTGGTAACGGGTCTCATCCGTTTCCTCCGGTCCGCCGGGCCGCTTGATGTAGGGGGGCAGCGGCAGTTTCCCGTCCGCCTCGATCACCGCGTGGACATCCTCTAAGCTGTTGAAGGCCAGCAGGGCCTTGCCATTTTCCGGCGGCTTGGCAATCCGGGCCTCCACCCCGGAGTGGGGGAAGCGCAGCCTGGTCACCGGCTTGACTCTTTTGGCCGGCTTCACCAAAACCGGCATCGCCCCGGGCGGGTTTTGGATATCCAGGAAAAAGGTCTCGATCCGCGTCCCGTTGGGTTTGTGGGCAAAACAGCGCGCATTCATCACCCTGGTTTGGTTGAGCACCAGCAGGTCGCCGGGGTTCAGGAAGCGCGACAGCTCGTGAAAATGGCCGTGAACCGGATTTCCGGCCCTACCCGCCACCATCAGCCGCGAGCGGTCGCGGGCGGATGCCGGCGATTGGGCGATGTTTTCCTCCGGCAAATCGAAGAGGTAATCGGAACGCGAATGGCTGATCATGGAGCGGGTGAACCTCTCGCTCAAAAAATTCAGCCACGGATTGTGGCAAGGATTGGCCGAGGATGCAAGAACAAGTGGCGTGAGGCGTGGGCCGGGACGATCCCCGGCAAACCATGCCCGGCCCGAACCGATCCGTGGATTAGCGTTCGCGGCGGATGTCAAGCACCAGCGTCCAACCATCCGGGCTTTTGAACGTCAGGTTCTTTCCGTTCTTGGGCACCTTGTCGATCTTGACCTGGCCCAGGGGTTCGTTTTTGCGTCCGTCCTCGTCGAAGATGGTGAACACCAGCGGGGAGCCCGGCTGGACCTGGTAGGTGCAGGTGTAGCCCCAACTGGGATCGTGGCGGTTATTGACCACGCCGGTGGTAAAGGTTTTGCCGCTGGTCTTGAGCTCACAAAAAGCCTCCGGGGCCCGATTGATGCCCGATTTCTCCTTGGGCAGGTCTTGTGCGCCCCGAATCACGAGGGTCACGTTGCCTCGATAATTGTCCTCGTAGTCGCGGTACTTGTTCTTGAGGCGGGCGAGCTCTTTCATCCCGAACAGGAACTGAAAGGAGGGTTCATTGCCGAGCTTTTTGAGAATGTCGTTAAAACTGAGTCGCACGTCATTTTCGGCCCCGGACTCCCAGCGCAGCAGTTGGGCCAGCCTCTGATTTTCCCGATCCAGCGCCTGCTCATGCTGGATCATCCACTGATATTGCGGGTCGTCGATGAAGCTCTGGTTGGCGTTGCGCAAGCGCGCGAGCGCATCCTTGCGCTCCTGATAGGAGGCGACCTCGGCCTTTTTGAGCTGTAACACTTTCTTATCGAAATTTTCGATGAGTTTGCCGAGGTTGGTCATCTCCGTGCGGTAGCTTTTCCAATTGAACACTTTGATCAGGTTGCGGTAGTGATCCAGCGCCTCGCGCGGATTGGTTTTTTTGAGGGTCTCGATTTTCTTGACCATCTGCCTGCGGACATTGCTCAGCGCATTTTTGGCCACCTCGTTTTCCGAGTCGAGCGACAAGAGGCTGTTGGACAATTGGCCGGCGCGGATGAGGTTGCCGCGATCCATGTTGCGGTTGATGTCCTTTTCCATGTTGACAATCTTGGAAAGGTTGAGATCGCGGCTGAGCTTGTTGCGTTGGTCGGCCAGGGTTTGGTCCTCGGGGCGGATGCGCGTCATGATCTGCAGGATGGAAAGCATGGTTTCCTCCTTGCCCTTCTGAAGAGCCTCGTCATATTTCGCTTGGTAATCGGCAAAAACAGCGTCCCAGCGTTCTCGTACGCTAACGGCGGCTTGGGCATGCGCCTCCAATCCCTCGCTGATGGAAAAGGCCTGATCCCAATTTTTGCGCCGAATGGCGCGGTCCAATTTGGCCAGTTCCGGATTGATCAGGTTGTCTTCCACCCATACCTGAATCTTGCCGCCGAGCTCTTCATCGGCAAAGCCCGGATCGATGGAAAGCAGTTGATCGTACACATCCTTGGCCTCCATCACTTTTTTCTGCTCGAACAGCTCCTTGGCGCGTGCCATCTCGCTGTCGCGGATGGTTTGCAAAAGCGCCCGCGCCTCGGGGTTTTCAGGTTCCTCGTTCAGGACCTTGCGTAGATAAAATACGGCGTTGTCGCCGCTCTCATCCATCAACACCCCGCTCTCCACAAGCGACTGGGCTTGTGCGATATGCTCACGGATTTTGTTTTGGCGTTCCTGAATCTTGTATTGCAGGTTCTTTTCCCGGTATTCGCTGTCCTCGTGGTTGGGAAAATCCGCGACCACGCGGCCCCAGGCCAGAAGCGCCTGGTCCCATTCTCCCGCGCTTTCCAGGGCGTCCGCCCGAGCGTAGGCCTGTTCCGCCTCGGCCTGGTAGGCCTTGGCCGCCTTGTAGCGCATTCCGAAAAAGGCGAGTCCCGCGAGGACGACCACTCCCACGAGGGCGAGGATGGGAATGAGAAGCGACTTTTTCTTTTTTTGCGTGGGTACCGCGATCTGTTCCTGGTCCGGAAGCGGTTCGGGGGGAAGGGTGGCGGCTTCCATTTCCATTTCGGGTTCCGCCAGAGTCTCCTCGGGTTCTTCGGGTTCGGGTATGGTTGCGGGCGCGGCCTGGGGCGCATGCAGGGTTTCCCATTCGCGGGCGGCCATCTGTTTTTCGAAGGGAACGGGCTCTTCTCCGCCCGGTTGAGCCGTGAGGACCTGAAACCAAAGGGCCTCGGCGAGATCGCGGTGGCCGATGGATTTTGCCTCAGCCGCCTTGCCCAGATAGGCCTTGAGCGGAAGGATTCCCGTTCGCAGAATTTCCTTTTGCGACAGGTTCTCGAAAAGATCGTTTTGAAACTCGAGCGCCTTGAGATGATGTGGTTGCAGGCTCAGCAAGCGGTTGAGGTTCCACAGCGACCTGGCGATTTGGTTTTGTTGTTTTTGTTCCACGGCCGAACGAAAAAATTCCTCAATCTGTTCTTTATGGGCAATTTCCCAAATTTTGCGATGCAGGCTGATCGCCTGTTTCACCGGCCCGGACGCCATTAGGACCGCATCCATGGTTTGCAGCGCGGCCTGGTAATTGCCCTGGTTGCAAAGCGCCGCGGCTTCCTTGAGCCGCGCGCCAACCTGGACCAAATCATCGCCCGTGGGTTCGGTGAAGGAGCCCGCGCCATCGAGCGCGGCCCGCTCGGAGGCCGGCAACATGAAGCTCAGCGTCTTTTTGAAGTCCTCGAAATTGTGAAAGCGGTGTTCGGGCTTTTTGGCCAAGGCCTTGACCAGCACGCGGGCCAAACCCACGCCGACCTCGGAATTCAGGGTTTGGGGGTTGGGCAACCCTTTCTTTAAATGGCCCTCCTTCACCGCCTCATAATTGCCCTCAAAGGGAAGTTGGCCCGTCACCATGTGAAAGAGTAAAAGCCCGAGTTGGTAAATATCGGTGGCTACCGAGGCGGGCTCGCCCGAGAGTTGCTCCGGCGCCGCGTAACCGGCCTCGATCAGATCGGGTAGGCTCAGGGATTCCGCGATGGCGGCCTCGAATGGGGCCAAGCCGGTATTTTTGAGGATCGAAAAGCCATCCGCGGTTAACACCACATCGCAAGGCTTGATATGGTGATGGTGGATGCCTTGCGCCGCGAGCGGCTCTAAAAATTTCACCAAATTGGAAATCAAGCGCACGGCGTAGGTAGGATGGCATTGGCCCGTGTTTTCGAGGTAGGTCGCCAGGTCGACCCCGGGAATGTGCTCCCCCACGTGAACCAGCGCCTCGCCCATGGCTTTCAGGCCGTAGGAGGGTTGTGGCATGGATTGAGAAGCTTCCTCCAGGGAACCCGCGTGGATCTGCCACAATTGTTTCAATTGGGATCGGTTTTCAGGGCGGACATTGTAGATCCGCGCGCAGAAATGTTGCCTCGTGGCGCGATCCAACAGAACCACCTCGGTCATGACCGGGGTTGCATCCAGAACCCTTTCGATAAGATAGGTAGAACCCACTTTTTCCTGGAGGCCCTGCTTGAGTCCGTCTAAAAGGACACTACGATCCGGTAAGGTATTCATGATGCAACAACCACCCACGCCAGCGCGATTTCATTTTTCTTGCAATGATTCTATCATGTTCCCAAGGGGGTAGCTGGTGATTTTGTCAACACTGAGGCCGGCAAAAGGTCCCCGAAAATTACCGGCTATAAACCAATGGGTCTCGATATGAAGCAATGGCCAAACTGGCGGGGAGGAGAACCCGATTCGAGGCGGAGCGGTCCGCGAATGAGAGTTCGGCGTGGTTGGGGGCTCTTGCTTTTCAACCTGATTTCCCTGTTCGGCGTGGCCAAAGAACCGATCGATGGTTCGGTTTCCCTGGTTTTGGCGCCGGGTGATGCGGAGCGAATCTTTCACCATGTGTTGGATTTCCATGTACATCGGCCCGAACTGCCCTTTCCCCGCCTGATCGCCATGGAACCCGGCCCGCTCGTGTTGGAGCAGGGCCTTCGCTTGCTGCCCAACGAAATCCCGCCCGGTTTGAGCGCCCCGGAGCTGTTGCTGGTTTCGGCTTCCCCTGACCTGAAGCCGTCCTTGATGTTCCTGGCGTTCATTCGCAAGTGTCTGGCCCTGGGCGGGCGAGTCTGGATCGTGGGAGACCGCTTTCCCGAGGCCCTGGCCGATTTGGGTTTGGAGCCGGGTTCGGTAATCGAGTTGGTTCCCGTGGAAGGACTGAAGGATCGCCTGGCGGCGGCTTTCCCCAGGGAAAATTCGGCCCCGCCGCCTTAAAAATTCAAAGAAAGTGACCCTCGGCCTTATCTCGGGCGTCCGGAGTCGCCATGGCCGGGTTAGAATGTGCGGCTAGCATGTGGGCAAGTCCTGCTGAAGGGGAGGCGGTATGAAATCGGTACAGGTAAAAAAAGCGGTTTTGGCCTACTCCGGGGGCCTGGATACCTCCATCATCATTCCCTGGCTCAAGGAAACCTATGGCTGCTCCGTGATTGCCTACACGGCCAACCTGGGTCAATCTACCAAGGAGTTCGAGGGTCTTGAGGAGAAGGCGCTGGCCTCCGGGGCGGAAAAATGGGTGATCGAGGACCTGCGCGCGGAGTTTTGTACGGATTACCTTTTTCCCATGATGCGCGCGGGCGCGGTCTATGAGGGAAAATACCTGCTGGGCACCAGTATCGCCCGTCCGCTGATCGCAAAAAAAATGATGGATCTGGTGGAGCGGGAGGGCGCGGATGCCGTGGCTCACGGTTGTACGGGCAAGGGCAACGATCAGGTCCGCTTCGAGTTGGGTTTCAAGGCCTTCAATCCTACGGTCCGCATCATCGCTCCCTGGCGCGAGTGGCCCTTGCGCAGCCGGGAGGATTGCGTGCAGTACGCTGCCGAGCGCAAGATCCCTTTGCAGGTCAAGGAAAAGGGGATTTACAGCCATGACGAGAATCTCTGGCATCTATCCAGCGAGGGCGGCCTGTTGGAGGACCCATGGCAAAACGCGCCCAGAGGCGTGTTCGGCCGTATTCAACCTCCCTGGGAAACACCCGATGAGGGGTTAACCCTGATCCTTGGTTTCGAGAAGGGCACGCCGGTTTCCCTGGACGGGAAGCGCCTCGATCCGGTGAATCTGATGGAGAAGCTCAACGAGATCGGCAGGGATTACGGGATCGGCCGCGAGGATATTGTCGAAAACCGGCTGGTGGGCATGAAGTCCCGCGGCGTGTACGAAACCCCGGGCGGCGCCATCCTCTACAAGGCCCATCGGGAAATCGAGAGTCTGGTGCTCGATGCGCGCACCATGCATTTCAAAGAGCAACTCGCGCCCAAATACGCGGAACTGATTTATAACGGGCTCTATTTCATTCCCCTGCGCGAGGCGCTCGACGCCTTCGTAACCGAGACCCAGCACAATGTCACCGGCGAGGCGCGTCTACTGCTTTACAAGGGGAACATCATCGTTATGGGCCGCCGCTCACCCTATTCGCTCTACCGCGAGGAATTGGCCACCTTCGACAAGGACGATGTCTATGATCAGAGCGATGCCGAGGGGTTCATCAACCTGTTCGGCCTGCCCATTCAGGTGCGGACTCTGATCGAAATGGAGGGCGGGGAACGGCTGCAGGGATACCGCGCGCCTAACTATTCCAAGTTCAAAAGGGACTGAGCCATGAGCCTCTACAAGGGACGTTTACCCGACCAATCCGTACCGCTGATGGATGCGCTCAACCGCTCGCTGCCTTTCGATATCCGCTTGCTGCCCTACGATGTGGCCACCAACCGAGCTTGGGCCGCCGAACTGTGCCGGCAGGGCATTTTCAGCCAAAAGGAGTTGGCCGATGTGCATGCCGCTCTAGCGGATATCTTGGGCGAATTTCAGGCCGGCCGGTTCGAGCCTCCGCCCGAGGATGAGGATGTCCATAGCCTGGTAGAGCGCTTGCTCACAGAGCGGTTGGGCCCCACCGGCGCCAAGATACACACCGGCCGCAGCCGCAACGATCAGGTGGTGTGCGATTTGCGTTTGTTTACGGTTGCCAACCTGAAAGGCCTGGTGGCGGAGGTACTGGATCTCATTGAGGTACTCGCGCAACGAGGGGTGGAGCACCGAGAAACGCTGATGGCGGGCACCACGCACCTGCAACCGGCGCTACCCTTGACCCTGGGGCACTTTTTTTTCTCCCTGGCGTTTGCCCTGGTCAGGGATTGCGGCCGCTTGAATGACGCGCTTTCCCGCGCCAATGCCTGCCCGTTGGGCGCGGGCGCGCTCGCGGGTTCTGGCCTTCCTGTGGATCGGGCGGCCCTGGCCCGGGATCTGGGGTTTTCCAGCGTGTTGCCCAACAGCGTGGACGCGATCAGCGACCGCGATTTCTGTCAGGAGACCGCCTCCGCCTGCGCCCTGCTGGGCGCCCATCTTTCCCGATACGCGGAAGAGCTCATCATCTGGGCCAATCCCGCTTTTGGATTCGTGCGCTTTGCCGATGCCTGGTCCACCGGTTCCTCCATGATGCCCCAAAAACGCAATCCCGACGCCATGGAGTTGGTGCGTGGAAAATGCGCCCGCCTGATCGGCGCCACCACCGCGCTTCTGACCCTGACCAAAGGACTGCCGCTCACCTACGCCAAGGATTTACAGGAAGACAAGCAGCCCTTGTTCGATGTGTTGGATACCAGCTCGTTGGTGGTTCAGGTCTTTCGAGAGTCCCTGGCGAGCGCGGTTTTTTCTCCAGAGCGGCTCGCCGCGGCCTTGAGCGGGGAGATGCTGGCCACCGATTTGGCCGACGCCCTGGCCCGCGTGGGGGTTCCCTTCCGCCAGGCGCATGAGCGGGTCGGTCAATGGGTTTCCGAAATGGAGCGGGCGGGAGGCTTCCCCGCGGAGTTGGATGCGGACGCCGTGATGAAGCGCTTTCCCGAGTTGAAGGAAAAGCCTCCCGCTCTAGATTTCCATGCCTCCGTTTCCGCACGGGTGGTGGAAGGAGGAACCGCGCCGGTAAACATTGACCGGCAGGCCGGCCAAATCAGTGATTTTATAAAATGGCAACGGGTGGAACTAGGGCTGGAAGCCGACGCTTGAGCGCTTCTCCGAGAATAGAAGGCATGATTTGTTCCATGTCCGGAGATTTTATCCGCCAGCGCGTGAAGATTAGGGTTTCTCTGCCTTGCTGACACGGCTGTTTGTCTATTCCGAAACGCCTTTTCTTTGATTTGCCAATATTTTGTAAAAAAAGGGGATATCCCTTATAATGGATTGGTTTTCAATCTCATAGCGGAAGATGTAATCAGCGATATTTTTTTCAGAGCAAGCGCCATTTTCGGGCCTTTTTATGTGATTTCGATTCAGGCAGCAGCCAGGGGGAGTACGACGTGAGAAAGCTTCTCGTTCGTGTATTTGTGTTGACCTTGTTGGCCATGAGCGCCGTTCCCGGAGCGGTGTTCGCTCAGCAGCGAGGCGGCGCCAATTTTCGCACCGTCCAGGTCTTTATCGATGCGGACAACGACACCAGCACTGGCTGTAATTACGCGCTCAAGGACGGGGGCAACGCCCTGGGAATCGAACGAATTCTGAATCTCACGGTCCAGACCGGTCAAATGCCAGCCGTGGTGGGCGCCGTAGTGGAACGCTGTAACGATTCTACCCTCGGCTTACCGGTCAGCAACTGGCCGGTTGGCTCCGACAATGGCGAGGCGGGCAGCGACGTGGTCGAGGCCTATGTTCCTCTGATTTATTTGGGCATTACCGGTCAGATCGGGCTCACGGTGCAGGCCAGTCCGGATCCCAACGATCCCAGCACCACCTTCGACATCATCGATCGCGTGGAATTCTTCCTGCCCGCGCCGATTCCCACCCTTTCCCAATGGATGCTGATCGTCTACGCGTTGCTGCTGATGGGCGTGGCGGTCTACGTGATTCGCAAGCGCAAGACCATCGGACCCGGCGGCGCGGCCGTGGCCATGGTCGTTGTCGCGTTCCTGCTGTTTGGGTTCGTGGGCAATTTTCCGCCGGATGGCCAGGTAGACGACTGGGCGGGGGCTACGCCCATCGCCATGGACCCCGTGGGCGACAGCATGGGCGACAACACCGTGGATATGAATGCATTTTTCGTTGGTCAAACTCAGGAAAACCTATGCCTGCGCATCGACATCGTGGAATTGGAAAACGAGAGTCCCACCGCCGATCCGCAAGCGGTGGCCACCGATGAAGACACGCCCATCGTGATTATGCTTACGGGCAGCGACCCCGACAACGATCCGCTGACCTTCACTACCAGCCCGCCCTCCAACGGCAGCCTGAGCCCGGTCACGCCCTTGACCCCCACCAGCGCCCAGGTTACCTACACGCCCGATCCGGATTTCAACGGCGGCGATTCCTTCCTGTTCCAGGTGGATGACGGCTTTGGCGGCATGGGCCAGGCCGCGGTCACCATAACGGTCAATCCCATAAACGACTGTCCCACGGCGGTGGACGATGCCGTGGCCACGGATGAGGATTCCGTGCTCAATGGCGATGTGCTGGCCGCCAATCCCACCACGCCGGACAGCGATCCGGAAAACGACACCCTGGTCGTGACCGCGGTGGACGGATCCGGCGCAAACGTGGGCGTGCAATTTGCCCTGGGCTCCGGCGCGCTGCTGACTGTGAACGCGAATGGAACCTTCAGCTACGATCCCAATGGCGCATTCGAGAGCCTTGGCAACGGCGATGTGGCCATGGATAGCTTTACCTACACCATCGACGACGGTTCGGCGACCTGTGCGGAGACCGCGACCGTGAACCTGACCATCAATGGCGTCAACGACTGTCCCACCGCCGAGGATGACGCGGTTGCCGTGGGCAAGGACAACCTGCTCAACGGCAATGTATTGATCGCCAACGGCGGCCTGCCGGACAGCGATCCCGAGGGCGACATGCTCTCGGTCGTCACGGTGGAGGGTTCCGCGGTCAACGTGGGCGTTCAGATCGCGCTTGCCTCGGGCGCCTTGTTGACCCTCAACAGCGACGGCAACTTTACCTACGACCCCAACGGCCAATTCGACCATCTCGGTCCGGGCGATACGGCCATGGACAGCTTTGCCTACACCATCGACGATGGCTCGGGCGCCTGTGGGACCGAGGGCGTGGGCGCCACGGTGACCGTGACGCTCAACGGCATCAACGATTGCCCCACGGCCGTGGATGATGCCTTTGCCACGGATGAGGATACGGTCTTGAACGGGGACGTGCTGGCCGCCAATCCCACCACGCCCGACAGCGACCCGGAAAGCGATCCGCTCACGGTCACGGCGGTCAATGCCAACGGCGCAAACGTGGGCGTGCAGTTCGCGCTTCCCTCGGGAGCCCTGCTGACGGTGAACGCGAATGGAACCTTCAGCTACGATCCTAACGGCGCTTTCGATAGCCTGGCCAGCGGCGCAACCGGCATGGATAGCTTTACCTACACCATCGACGATGGTTCGGGAACCTGCGCCGAGACCGCGACGGTAACGATTACGATCGACGGCGTCAACGACTGCCCGATCGCGGTGGACGATGCCGTGGCCACCGATGAGGAAACCGTCTTGAACGGCGATGTGTTGGCGGCCAACCCCACCACGCCGGAAAGCGATCCGGAAAGCGATCCGATCACCCTGACCGCGGTGAATGGCAGCGGGGCGAACCTGGGCGTCCAAATCGCGCTCGGCTCCGGCCTGTTAACGGTGAACGCGAACGGAACCTTCAGTTTCGATCCCAACGGCGGGTACGAAACGCTCGGCGCCGGCGATTCGGCCATGGAGATGTTCACCTACACCATCGACGATGGCTCGGGAACCTGCGCGGAAACCGCGACGGTAACGATTACGATCGACGGCGTCAACGACTGCCCGATCGCGGTGGACGATGCGGTCAGCACGGATGAGGACACGGTGTTGAACGGGGATGTGCTGGCGGCCAACCCGACCACGCCCGATAGCGATGTGGAGGGCGACGGCCTGGTCGTAACCGCGGTCAACGGCAACGGCGCGAATGTGGGCGTCCAGATTGCCCTAGGCGCCGGACTATTGACGGTGAACGCGAACGGAACCTTCAGCTTCGATCCCAACGGCGGGTATGGTTCCCTCGGAGTTGGCGATGTGGCTGTTGAAATGTTCACCTACACG
>JBGTRP010000013.1:0-23185 GCA_041940685.1 Acanthopleuribacteraceae bacterium | reverse complement strand
CACCTCGCTGGTCTGGCCCTCGGCGATCTCCAGCTGCTCGCGGACGGTCCCGTCACCGCTGCGGGCGATGATCGTGTACTCGCCCGGATCGAGCCGCGCCATGGCGAAGCGACCATCGGGGGCATAGACCTGCTGGGAGCGTCGGGCCGGACCCTGCGCTTCGATCGTGTACTCCTGCACCGGCTCGCCCGCAAAGCGCACGATGCCCGTCAGCCCGGCCAGCGGCACCATCTGCACCCGAACGTCGGAGCCGACGTCCACGTCCTCCACGAACCCCCGCGCCGCGTCGCCGTGGGCCTCGGCCCGCACCTGGTAGGTCCCCGCCCGCAGGCCGCGGACCGCGAAGAGGCCCGCGGCGTCGGTCAGCACCGGAGGCTCGGCCATGAAGTCCATGCCGAACTGGCGCATCGATCGATCGCGCTGTTCGTCCGGCGCCGGGTCGTCCGGGCGCCGGTCCCCGACCACCGAGGCACCCCACGGCTCCGCCGAGCCCGTGCGCAACGCGGTCACCCACGCATCCGCCACCGGCTGGCCCTCCGGACCGACCACCACCCCGGTGATATGGCGCTCAACCCGAAAGCCCTCACCTGGAGCTATCGGCCCGCGCGAACTACCAGCGGAGACCGTGCCGTCCTGCATCTGATGCGACAACAACGCATCGACCAGGTGCGCGGCATCCCCTTTCTGGCGCCGGTCATCGAGCAGTTGAAAATGATTAGCCGCTACACCGAGGCTGAGTTAATGGCCGCCGTGGTCGCGGGCATGTTCACTGTGTTTGTCAAAACCCCCTCGGCCGTCGGAGTCGATCCATTCGAAAGCGGGTCCGGAGCTGATCCCGATGAAATGAAAATGGGGCATGGGTCCGTCGTGGAATTGAGAGGCGAGGAGGAGATTACCTCCGCGAATCCGGGGCGGCCGAATCAACAATTTGACCCATTTGTCCAGGCCATTTTTCAACAGGTCGGCGCAGGGCTGGGCATCCCCTACGAGGTGCTGGTTAACCATTTCCGGTCGAGTTACTCGGCCGCGCGGGCCGCGCTCCTCCGTGCCTGGCAGTTTTTCAAGTGCCGCCGTGCCTGGTTGGTCCGCTCGTTTTGTGAGCCGGTCTATGAGGCCTGGATGCGCGAGGCCGTTTCGGTCGGGTACCTGAGCGCACCAGGCTGGGACGATCCGGAGATGCGGGAAGCCTACCTCGGTGCCCACTGGATGGGTCCGGCGCCGGGCCAGATCGATCCGCGCGCGGAAGTACAGGCCGCCAAGGAGCGGGTAGGCCTCCGCATCACCACAAGATCCCAAGAGGCCATGGAGTACGACGGCCAGGATTGGGAACAGAAACTCCCGATCATGCGATGGGAGGAAGAACAGCTCGCGGGCCTCCCCAACATCGAGCCCGCCCAAGAACCGCCAGAGGATGAGATAGACAGAGACACCCAGGAAAACCTGGAGCGTGAGGAGGCCCTCGTATGAGCCACGTAACTGATCTCATGTGCCGACCCCAGGCTATTCGGTCAGAGAAGCGGGCCGAGGTCCGGGCGTTTTATCGCGCCTACCTGGGCGGCCAACGGTACTCGGCAGCCGATTTCAGGGCGATGTTCGGAGAGCCGGACGGCGATCGAAAGCCCTATTCCATCGTGAATGGCCACGCGATCATCAACATCCATGGGATTCTCTCGAAACGCATGAATCTCATTTCGCGGTGCAGCGGAGGCACCAGCACAGAAAAAGCCCTGGCTGAGTTCGAGCAGGCCATGGCGGACCCTGGCGTTACCCAGGCGGTGCTGGATATCGATAGCCCCGGTGGGGATGTCGATGGTACCCAGATTTTGGCGCGCGGGATCGCCGCGGCACGGGGAACCAAGCCGATCATCGCAGTGGTGAATGGCCAGATGTGCAGCGCCGCCATGTGGATCGGTTCGGCGGCCGATAAGATCTATGTGCTCGGCGATACGGCTGAGATCGGATCGATCGGCGTCATCCTCGAAACCCACGAGAGTTGGAAGTGGGAGGAGGATGAGGGATTCAAGCGGAATCTCATTTACGCCGGGCACTACAAAAGCACGGGCCATCCCGGAAAGCCGATGGAAGAGGACGAGCGCGCATACCTGCAGGCCCTCGTGAATGGCCTGTACAAAACGTTCGTCGACGATGTCGCGAGCAATCGTGGCATTAGCACGGAATCGGTTCTCAAAGCGGCGGACGGACGGGTTTACCTGAGCGGAGAGGCCATCAAGCTGGGCCTGGCCGATCAGGTGATTTACAGCATGGACGCCCTACTCATGGGCGAAATCAAAGAGGAGGTCGCAATGGACGACGAACGCGAAGATCATGAAGAGGAAGAGGCAACCTCGGCAATGGACGAATCCGAAGAGGAGGAAGAGGACGAAGACGAACCCTCCGCAATGGATGAGACCGAAGAGGAAGAGGAGGAGGAAGAAGAGGCTTCCGCGAGCGCGTCGGCCAAGTCTCTCCTGAATCGATACCCCAAGGCCGCCAAGGAATTGGTGAGATTGGGTGCCTCACGCGAACGCGCCCGAATTCGGGCCATCGAAAAACGCGCGCTCCCCGGCCACGAAAAACTGATTCAGCGCTGCAAGTGGGACGGTAAAACCACGGGCCAGAGAGCGGCCGACTTGATTGTCCTGGCGGAGCGCAAGTTGGGCAGCCAGCGGCTCGCCAGAATCCAAGACGAGGCGCCGGCGCCGGTCAAACCGCGTGGCCTCGCAACCACCACAAAACCGAAAGGCGAATTCGATGCCAAAGCCGAATGGGATTCCGATCCTAAATTGCGGGCAGAATTTGCCGAAAGGTTCGAGGCTTACGAGGCTTACCTCAAGGGTAGCGCCTCCGGCCAGATCGTGAAAAAGGAGGCCCGTCATGGCACTCACTAGCGACCGCCCGATTGATCGAATCGGGGGCAATTTCAATGCCCTGCCTGTCAAGGGGGCGACCATCATCTATGCCGGTGCATTTGTCGGAGACGACGGCAGCGGCTTCGCCCGACCCCTGGAGGCCGGGGATGTATTCCTGGGGATCGCCGTCAACGGGGCCGACAATAGCGGAGGTGCGGACGGCGTAATTTCCGTGGAGCTGTACAACGAGCTCCGCATCGAACACGTTGTCGCGGGCGCCGCGGGACCTGGCAATCTAGGTGGGGCTGTTTACGCAACCAGCGATGATGGGTTGGCGACCGCGGGCAATGCCCTTAGTGTGGTCGGGAAAGTTCACCGGCACGTGAGTGGCTCAACCTGCATTGTGTCAATGAAATCCACCGTGATGGCATAGGGAGGTAATCTAATGACTTTCGAATACATTGCAGATCGGGCCGTGCTCGGGTTCCTTCAGGTCGCGCTCGAACAGGCCGACGGCTTGGGTTGGGTTGGTAAGCTTGGCTTGCAGACTACCAGTGACCAGGCCATGGAAGAGTATCCCTGGCTCTCGGCAGTTCCCATGCTCCGAGAGTTCTCCGGTGGCCGGAAATACGTGGAACTCGGCCAGTACAAGATCGAGATCCCGAACCTGGAATTCGAGGCAACGCTTCCCGTCAAGGACCGGGACCTGCGACGCGACAAGATCCAGGCTCTCGATACCCGGATCCAGGATCTCGCGACACGGGCGAACGCCCATTGGGCAAAACTCGTTTCCGCGCTCATTGCGGCGGGTGAAGTGACTCCGTGTTACGACAAGCAGTTTTTCTTCGACACTGATCATGCCGAAGGCAAGTCGGGCCCGCAGTCCAACTTGCTGACGGTCGACATCTCCGAATTGCCGGTTGGCGTGAATGGCACAAATGCGGACAATCCGTCTACCTCGGAAATCGCCCACATGATCCTGTTGGGCATCCAGCAGATCTTCAGTTTTGTGGACGATCAGGGTGAGCCCATGAACGAGCTCGCCAAGAGCTTCGTGGTTCATGTCCCGATCTCATGGTTGGGGTTGGCCACGGCCGCGGTGTCGTTGGACTACTACCCCGGTGGTGGGCCTGGCGAGCAAAACGTGCTCCGCGCCTCTGGCTGGAACATCGAGGTTGTTCCCAATGTACGACTGCCCTGGACCAACAAGCTCGCCGTGTTCCGCGCGGATGCGGCTATTAAACCATTCATCCTCCAGAGCGAGAAACCGATAGAGCTTTCCATGAAGGGCCGCGACTCGGATCACTTCTTCGATCATAGGGAATTGGTCTATGGACTCTGGGCATCCCGTAACGCGGGTTACGCCCGATGGCAGGGCTCGTGCCTGGTCCAAGCAATATAAGGGGGTATCCGTGAAAGAATACCGATGCAAACAAAACCTACAAATCCCCGCAGGAGTCAGGTTGGAACCGACGTTAGAGCAACTCTCCCGGCGACTCCAGTTCTTGGCTCCCGAGGGCCGTGCCTACGTTGTGCAAAAACCGGTGTGGTTCAAGGAGGGTGATCACATCTCCCTCGATCCCGGCAGCATCCCCAAGGCCACCATGCAATGGCTGGAATTGGTCGAGCCGGAAGAAGCCGAGCCCGAGCATCCCATGCCCGAGGCCGAAGAAGCCGAGCCGGAAGCTAAGGTGAAACCCAAGACTGCCAAAAAGAAAGGCAAGAAGTCATGACCTTCGCCGATCAAATGCTCGAGGACCTCGACGTGTTCACCAACCCGGACGAGCACGGAACCACCGCCCTACTCGATGGAGTTGAGGTCTCCGGCGTTTATGAAGTTCCCTCCGCTGAGGACCTGCAGGTCGCGGGGACGACTCCGACCTACTCGGGATCGTCCTCCGCCCTGCAGGCCGCTCAGGAGGACCAAACCCTGACCATCACCAGCGGGCCGGACGCCGGCCTCGAGTACCGCGTGGTGATCGCCCGTCCGGACGGCACGGGCTGGACCACGATCGAATTGGAGTCCACATGAGCCGCGCCCTCATTGTCACCGGTGAGCCGCTTCCCGCGTTCGGGTGGCGTGTTGTCCGTGCGGTAAAGAAAGCCGCGCCGCGCGCGCTCAACCGAGCGATGAACTCGACGCGGACCCACACCATCCGCAACACGGCCAAGCGCCTGGGCGTGTCCGGGAAGCTGATTCGCCCCAAGGTCCGGCGGAACGCCATGGACCGCGCGAATCGACGGCGCCAGAAGGCGACCCTCTATGTCATCTGGGACCGCTTCCCGGTTCACCATCTCCGGGAGTTCACCCTCGCGTCCTGGAACCGATCGCCGGGCGGTGGCGTCCATATCGATGATCAGTTTTACAAGGGCGCGTTCCTCATCAACCTCAAAAAGATGCGGGGCAAGAAAAAGGGGTTCGGCGTGTACGAACGGAAGACGCGCAAACGCTTCCCTGTCCGCGCGATCTCGGTCCCAATCCCGGAGCTCCGGGAAGAGGCCGAGCGCGCCGTCCGCCGAATCGGCATGCCGATGCTGGAAAAACGGTTCCAACATGAACTGAACCGAGAATTGAGGCCACGATGACGCACTATAGAGAACAACTCCGAAACGCGGTCGGAGCCGACCTCGGTCCGGTTTGGCCCAACAGCAACATCTACCATCACCGGGTCAACCCCTACCAGAGCACCCCGGCCGCCAATATCCGAACGCCCGCCGAAGAGGCCACGGCCAAAGGTACCGAGATGGACCATCGATCCAACCAGGAATGGATGATGGTGACCCTCGAGATCGAGATCGCGGTCAAGCAGCGCGACAACTACGTGGGCGCCCTGGACGACCTGGCCGGAAACGCCCAAAAGGCCGTGTTCACTAAGGGCTCGAACCTCCGGGCCCTGGGCAAGGTCTACAAGCTCGGCTGGGTGGTCGAGGAATCCAAGGAAACCGACAAACCCGTCACGCTCGGAACCCTCCTCCTCGGGGTGGAGGTCGAGCTCGTCAAAAACGACCCCGAGACCATCATCGTGCAATAGGAGAAGACCATGCCATACGTTGACGAGAGCAGAATTCGGGGTCTCAAAGCGACGATTCGGGTGCTACCGGCCACCGCCGCCGACAAGACCCTGGCCGAGATGAAAGCGGCCGACCAGTTTTTTACCCTGTTGGGGGAAGGGCTCACCATGACCCGAGAGGAAAGCGACGCCAATGTCATGGACTCCCATGGGAACACCCACACCTGGAACACCACGGCCAAGGTGCAAATCACCGCAACCATCGTGGACGATAAGTCGCCCGAGTTTGTGGCCATCACGACCGGGCTTACCGAAGGCGATGTCACTACGACCGCTACCGAGAAAACGGTTCCTCTGTTCCAGGCCGGAAAGAAACCGCGCTGGGCGGTCCTTGCCTACGGAGATTGGGGCGGTGGTGTCCTGACGGGCGTCCTGCTCCAAAACTGTGAGATCAAGGCCGGTAGCCTCCCACAGATCAAAGAAGATTCGACGGGCACTCAAATCGAGATTGTCGGCTACGGCAAAGGAGCCGAAGGCAATCCCGGCATCTGGTTCGACGAGATCACGGCGTAAACGAGAGGGAGGGAACCTTGACCAAGACCAAGCAAAAGAGCGAGGTCCGCATCGGCGGGAAAACGTTCACCCTTCGCGGCGATACCATGGCCGATCGGGACATGGCCCACGAGGCCCTCGACGCGCTCGAGGAAGACGGGCTTGATCTCCGTCAGTTCATGGGCAACCAGGTGGCCGCGGCGGGCGGGAAAAACTACTTCAGCGGAATCGATCTTTATTCCCGGTTCCGCAAATCCAAGCGGATGCTGATCCTCATGCGGGCCACGCTTCGGATTCCTGACGGGTTCGACCTCGAGCGCTTCGTGGCTGGATGGATGCCGACGGACGGGGAGGTTTGCTTGCGCGAATGCCTCCCCCCTTTTTTCAGAAAATTCTGGATCATACTGTTCGGCTCCGAGAGTATCGCCACGCAATTCGCGGCCCTGGCGGATGCTCCTCCGGAGGGCCTCGCCTCGGCTCTGTCTGGGAGTGGCGCGGGAACCCCATCCAGCAAATAGCCCTCTCCCTCGTGGCCAATGGCGCGGGGAGCTGGGCCGAGGTCATGGCCATGCCGGCCACCATGGCGGTCGACCTCTATTGCTGGTACGACCAAGCCGCCAGGCGCGATCGCCATGAGAAGCACATCCTCTCCCTCCAATCCCTGGCCCCCTTCACCAAGTCTCTCAAGTACCCGCCTGCCTCAGAATTCGGGGTGATCGAATGAAAAACGCCAAGAAGTTCGCGCTTCAATTCGTGATAGATGAACACGGCGTCGGTCGGTTCATGGACACGACCACCAAAAAGTACGTGTCCATGGAAGACGCGGCCGCGCACCTCAATAAGACGATGAAGGAGCAGGAAACCATATGGCGGCGGGCCCGCGGTATCCTCAACTCCCTCAAAACGGAGACCGAGGAAACGGCCGAAAAGATCGACGTGCTGCGCCAAGCCTTCGAGCAGGGCGAAATCAGTGCCGAGCAATACGAGGAAGCGCTGAAACGGATCTCTGACCAAAGCAAAGAGGTCAAGGACGACAGCAACAAGATTGCGCTCGCGGTCGCCAAGGTGATCGGGGTCTATGCCGCTCTCAAAACAGGCGTGGAGGTCATTCAGGCATTGGGCGCCGCGACCGTCAACGCGTACAAGGCTCCGTTGGCCCTGGCCACGGAAACAGAAACCCGAGTCCACGAGCTG
Source organism: Acanthopleuribacteraceae bacterium (assembly GCA_041940685.1). GTDB lineage: Bacteria > Acidobacteriota > Holophagae > Acanthopleuribacterales > Acanthopleuribacteraceae > JBGTRP01. The sequence goes on along the minus strand of JBGTRP010000013.1, from coordinate 15,579 downwards.
GTCGGTATGACCGGCAGCCTGCAAGCCGCAACCGGAGAGTACCTCCGCCTTCGTCGTATGGCGGCCCTGGCGCCTATCGAATACGATTCGCTGGTAGGCGCCAGCCGCGCGGCCCGCGCGCTCGGCCTCGAGCTGGAAGAAGGCCGCAAGCTGATCCGCCAACTGGCCGACGCAACGGCCTACACCAACGAGCCCATGGAAACATTCGTCTCGCTGGCGGAATCCGGCCGCGCCGCCATCGAGAACGGCGAGCCGCTCGCGGAGCTTCAGGCCCAGCTCGTCGCGCTGGGATTCGGCATCCCCGGCATCCTTTCCCAGATCGAGGAGATGCGCCGGCAGGGAAAGAGCACCGAGGCCATATGGCGGCTTTGGATCTCCCAAATCGATGATGCGCAAGGGTCGGTCGACCGCGTGACCGGCACCATGGCATCTCAGATCAAGCAACTGAAATTGGAGTGGGAAAACCTCGTTCGCGGCGTAGGCGAGGCCGGCCTCTTTGATCTGGCCAAGCGGAGCATCGCGCTCCTCACCGGCGAACTCCGCACCATCAATACGGAGGGGCCCATCACCGTGGCGATCGCTACCGCCATGGGCGAAGCCTTCATGAAGGGCGTCATCCCCGTCCTGGAGTTCGTCAACGGGATTTACAAGACGATTGCGGCCATCAAGGAAGCCAAACGGCTGGTGATGGGCGAAGGCCTTGGCGGTGGAATCCAGCGCCATGAAGGGATCATCTCCGTTACTGATGACAGTAAGGACATCGAACAAGTTTTCCAGACGATGAAGGCTCGAGACCGGAAGCTTTATGACGAGTTCATCCGTCGGGAAAAGGAGATAAAGGCCAAAATCAAAGAGTTGAGACTAGCGATCGACCAGGCACCCAATTCACATGATCCCTCAATCCGCGCCTCAACTGAAAGATATACCGAATTCTTAAATGCCCGTGTCGATCAGCTCAAGGTCTTTCGGGAGAAAACCATCAGTGATTTCCTGAACCATTTGAACGATGAGGTTGCCTCGGGAAGAACAACCGTCGAGGAAGCCGTTGCCAAGGGTAAGAAAGCGGCCGTTGACGAGGCTGCCGAGCACGAAACCCGGCTTGGCCAATTCATCGCCAAGCTCAAAAAAATGCTGATTGACTGGCAAGCAGCCCAGGCCAAGGCAAGGAAGGAATCGAATAGGGCAGCAGAAGAAGAGACCGCCGGGCAAAAACGCGCGGCCGCCGCTCGCCAACATAAGCTCAAGGTGCTCCAAAACGAGATCGCGGCTCAAAACATCATTGAGCGGTTGCGGTCCAATGAAACCCGTGCCATCGAGGCCTACAAGCGAGATCTGGATACATTACGGGAGTACTTCGATAACCTAATCAAGGCCGAGGCGGTCGGACTCGCGCGATTGGACCGAGAATCCATAGAGCGGATTGCCCAACTGAATGGGGAATACAAGCGCCTGGCGGGTGAGCTCAAGAAAACCATTGTAGACGCTACCCTAGAACCGCTTCGAACCGTCAACGAAACCGTGATCCGCGATTACCAGGCAATGATTGAGCGCCTCCGAGAACTCCGCGAGGCCGGCCTCCTTGAGAATCAGGAAACCCTTGAGCTGTTCATGGGTCGTGCCCGAGAGTTGTTTCGCAACCAAATCGAAAGCCCATGGTTGGATTCCTTCGATGTCATCTCCGGAGGGTTTAGCACCATGGTGGGCGACATGATGCGCAACTGGCACGATGCCGGCGAAGCGGCCAAGGCCTTCTTCCAGGACGCCGCGCAAGGGATGCTCGATTTCTTTATCCAAGAGCATCTCCTTCTCAAGCTTCGCGACAAGGTCGCGGAGATCATCTTTCAAAAAGAGATCGCCCGCAAAGAGGGGGCATCCGCTTCCGAATTGAAGCGGCAAGTCGTGGAGCAGGCCGGAACAGCAAAAGCCGTTCAAAGCGCGGCCATTAAGGAAACGATCGTTGGCCAAGAAGTAGCTCAGGACGCAATTAAGGACGGGCTCACCCAAAAAGAAGTAGCTCGTGGTCAGGTTGAAACAGGTTCCAAGACCCTGAGCGCGATCAGCAAATTCTTTGATGCGCATGCCTGGATCCCGTTTGTGGGTGCCGCCATCGCGGCCGCCATGGTGGCGCTCATGATGAAAAACATGCGCAAGGCCAAGCGGGAGAGCCGACAGATTACGGCGGCGGCGACCGGTGGCCAGTTTGACAAGCCGACGCTTGTACTTCTTGCTGAGGCGGGGGAACCCGAGATCGTGGCGCCCCGAACCGCATTCACCGAGGTCATCCGCGACATCCGCCGCGAAGCCTACCAGTTCCCGGTCACCCTCCAAGCATCCAACCAAAGCGGCACTCAACAGGCCAACGTCACCACCGTGAACCACTACTATCGCGGGAACTACTTCGAGAACATGCGCCAGATGCATTCCATGACGGGGCGTTACCTAGAGGAGCTCGACAAGCGGGGCCGCCGATGATCGTTGCCGATATCCGCATCAACGGCGAGAGCTACCTCCTCCCCAAATGTCGGGTCATTTCCATCGCGGGAATCTCTCAATCGGTCAGTGACCGGTTCGAGGTCCTCATCGATTCGGTTTCCCTCGAGGTCAAAGACCCAGACCAGGTCCTTTTCTTCGCGGTACGCGCCAGCGGGCAAGACAAGATCCTCCTCGAGGTGGACGATGCGACCGGCCGTCAATTCCTGGGCGAGGTCGACCCCGTTCGCTGTACCTGGGATGACCGATCCAAAAACACGAGCCTGACCGCCAGTGACCCGTTCACCCGCGCCAAGGAGGTCGAACTCTCCCCCGAGCGCTGGACCCGGCCCGGATCGGCAGACTACACCATCACCGAAGATGTGCCCGAGAACGAGACCTCATGGCCGCTCGATGGCCTCGAGGGACTTTGGCCCGGCGACGTGCTCGAGTCCACGATTGTAGAGCCCGAGGGGAATGTCTCCCGCCGAATCTCGGTCACCGTCCGTTCGGTTCATCCGGAGTACGGCGCCATCCACGTGGACAAACCCGAGCGCGATCCTATCCCGGCCGAAACCGTCTTCCAGAGGCAAAGCCATGAGCTCCGATTCGTCCCTCTCGTGGATGCGGTTGATCGAATCGAGGAAGACTTGAACGACGGACCGTACGCCAATCCGGTCACGCTGACGGCGCCAGCGGGCGCAATCGACCTCGAGGCGCCCGGCCTGTTCCCCGTTCCGCCCCCACAGAAACCTGATGAACCCGGAACCGTGATCCTGGCCGGCGCGGCTGGGCCCAATACCGTGATTGCCGCCTACAAGTCCCGCACCGACACGGGCCTTAACCGTGGGGTTGTGACCATGGGCGCCACGGTCGATCCGGTATTCTCCACCCGGACGGCGGTCCCCCAGGGCAACGCCGCGGCCTACCCCTCCGATTGGGCCCGCCATGTGAACGCGCCTCCGCCCGTGCTTCTCCCCTCTCTATTGGGTGACCCGAGTCCGGATTACGTTCCCCGCGCGCCGCTCTTCCACGAGGATTCAATTCCCTTCAATGGCCGTGTATTTACAACGGTAGACCACGCAAACAGTAAGGCCTACGAACTCAGAGAAATGGACCCCGTCCAGGAGTTCTGGACTCTCTACGGATGGAATTGGGGAACCGTCGCCTGGCAATCGGCGGGCCCGATCCTCGGCAACTTGGTTGGCCGGGTGCGGGGCCTGGCCCTCGACCACGTGACCAACACGCTCTATATGGTGCGCGGACCCAACGGCGCGGCCATCCTCTACACGGTCTTCAATGGGAAGGTCGATCCCGTGCTCCCGCCCGTCAACGTGGGCGATCCCTCCGACGAGAGCTTTGGGTGCCTCTCCCTCGCCCGTTGGCTCTACCTCACCAGCGCGGACGGCCGTGTCCTCACCATGATCGACATCACCAACGGTTACCAGCAGCACCCCATCTCCATCGCGGGCCACATCATCCACCCGCACACCACGATCATCTACCAGGGAGATCTCTTCTTTATTGCGGCCGGGGAATCGGGGACCGTGCTCCATCGCTACGCCTGGGATTCGGGCGCCTGGGTTTCCGCATCAGTGGACGTGCTCCTCGACTACCCGGCCCTTTCCCCTCGGACCGTCGCCGTATCCGATGCCCTATGGATTGGGGCGAATGGTCAGCTCTGGGTATGGGCTGCATCCTACACGCCCATGCTGGTCCGCGCGGACGTAGACGGCCGCACCGCGGGCGACCTAATCCAAAGCCTTCTCCTTATCAGCAATACGCTGCTCACCACCGACCAACAGGGCAATGCTTCCCTGGTGCCTCGCGATCAGGATCACGGCCATCTCGGAGAGTTGCCCACCTACCCCGTGGACTGGCAAGAGCATGCGCGCTGGGCTCAGCATGTCGAGCGCGTGGTCATCAACGGACGCGACCAGGTGACCGGAATCGCCCATACCGGTATCGCGGGCGAGACGCTCGAGATCGACGCGCCCTATGTGGAGACGGCCAGCCATGCCACGGCCGTCGCGCAACGCCTGCTCAACTGGTTCAAGCACACGCCCCGAGAGATCAACGGCACCATCACCGATCTCGGTCGGGCCCTACCACTCCAAACCTTTTCCCGGGATGGCGTGGATTACCAGCTCCTTCGGGTCAATGAACCGCTCGTGATTCCAGCCATCCATAGCGCGCCCCACCAGGTCCGTGAGTTCACCGCCATCGAGGTGCTGCCATGAACCCCGTCACCTACTACGCCACCTATGCATTCCCCTCCGTGCTTCTGGATGATGACACCCTCATCCACCTCCCTGAGGAAACCACCAAGCTCGAGCATAAGTGGGAACCGGTGGAGGATGTTCAAGACCTGGCCAACGGCGCCCTGAGCCGGCGGCTGCTCGGTCACCGGCTCCAAGCTACCCTGGAATGGAACATCATGGCCAATGGGACCATCGATTCCGTGCTCACCCCAGGCAACCGTATCCTGGCTATCCTCGCGAGCCAAGCCAGCTTCCGCTACTCCAAGCTGCAAGCCGGGCCTTACATCCGCGTGTATGTGGCCAACCCTGTCGGCGCCCACCGCCACGCCAACGATCCGCCCAAGGGAAAACTCGAGCTGACGAGCACCGAGCTGGTGGCCTACATCACCGATCTGGAGGACGCATGGGCAGGTATTTAATGCGTCGCGTGAGAGATGCAAATGCATCGCGAAATGTTGCCCGCCAAGGCCTTCAGGCTCTGCGGGTCCTTCTGGGGGCCCCTATACCCACGGATCAGCCGGCCCGGATTCCGTCCAGACTGCATATATTTTTATCGTTGTGCGTTATTTTTATTTCCGGCGTTGGTGCTCGCGCAAAGGGGGGAACCCGTGTCTGACCAAAGCGCCCAGATCCCCACGCCCCATCGGTTCACCGACGGTCGGACCATCTTCATCAAGCTGCCTGGCCCAGCCGACCGAAACCGTAACATCGTGCGCACCCGAGTGACGCCGGCGGAAGCGACGACGTTGTTCGCATCTGTCAGCGAGGACAGCGTGTCCCTCTGGACGACCGTCATGGCCGGCGATGAATTCCGCTTGTCGTTCGATGACGGAACGGGCGCGCCGGGAGACCGCGTGATTATCGCCACCTCGGCAACGCCATGGTTGGCGAGTGATCCCTACATTCATCGCAATCCGCCGTTTGGTAACGATTCGGTGTGGTACTTCCTTCACGTGTTCCGCGATGGGCGATGGAGTCAGGCCGGGCGGATCTTCCTCGATCTCGCCAACTGGCGCTTGACCGCGCCAGTCCTCGATGAGGTCGCCAGTCACTACAATGGTCCCTATCTCCACGTGGAGTGGGCGTGGGACGGTGACCGCGCGGATCTCTCGCATTTTGTCGTGTGGGTCCAACATCCCAGCGGCGAGGAGTTCGAGGCGATCTCCACCGAGGAGCTGAGCGCGCACCTCCAAATCGATGGTCCGCATGAGGCTTCCGTGTATGTCGCTATCGAGGCCGTGGGAACGGTACTCGCTCCCGCGAGATCCTCGACGGTGGAGTTGTTCGATGGCGGTGCCGAAGGGGGCGAGGGTGATCCCGACCAGGTGGGTGATCCTGGCTTGCGGAGCAACTTTGATCACCGACTCGTCACGCCCAACCTGTGCCGCAACAGCTCATATGAGCAGCACACCGGCGGAGATCCCCATCATTGGACCTACACCGGTGGGGCGCCCTCGCCCATTACCGATGCTGCTTGGTTGGCCAAGCACGGCACCCACCACGCTTCGATCGCCGCGAGCGAGGTGCTCGAGCAGTCGGTCATCATCCGCTTGGCCAACTCAGACATTTTCTCGCTGTCCTTGGTTGCCGAGTCGGCGGGCGGCACGATCCGGATTACAACCCCTGCCGGCGAGGTCATCGCCGAACAGACCATCATCGAGGGGCTCAACAAATTGGAGGGCTTCCGGGTACCAAGCACGGATGACCGATTCGTGCTCAAGGTGTTGGGCGCGGCATCGTGGGACCGGGTCCAGGTCAACCAGGGCGCCACAGTTGATCCGTGGAAGCTCTACGCCACCGACCTGCTTTACGAGACCCTCGAGGCGGCTGGCGACCTGATCCAGCAGCAACTGGACGCCATCCTCGCCGACTTTCAAGCGGTCTATGACCTCATGGGCGGGGTCAGCGGGTCGACCATTCTCACGCTTGAGGATTCCATCAACATCATCGTGGCCGCGCTCGAAGATCCGGGAAACGGAACCTTTGGCCGCATCCTCACCATGGAGAACGGGATTTCGATCAATACGGCCGCGCTTCAAACACTTGATGGGACCGTCAACGCGGCCCAGGCGGCCATCACCGCGTTGCAGGCCATCACCTCGGGCCCCGATGGCAATACCGCCTTGCGCGCGGACCTGACCCTGATCACCAACGTGATCAACGACCCGGGAACGGGGCTCGTGGCTGCCCATACGAGTATCTCTCAACATTCGACGTTGATCTACGGCCCAGACGGAAACGCCAACCTCCGGGCGGCAATTACCCTGCTCAACCAGTCGCTGATTGACGGGCTTGCCCTGGCACAAGCCCAGATCGACAGCAACACCAACATTATCCAGGACCCAGCCACGGGGAACCTGGCATTGAGCAGTTCGCTCAACCTGGCCAATCAATCCATTGTGGCCCTACAGAACGACCTGGGCGAGGCCGAGGATGACATTGCCGCGGCACAGTCCAATATCGGCACCAACACGGCGGCCATCACCCATCCTCAGACCGGGAACGCCGCCCTGTCCGCAGCCATCAACGCCCAGGCCTCCGTCATCTCAGAAATCGACGGAGACCTAAATCTTGCTCTTTCGAGCATCGCCCTCAACGCTTCCAATATCGACGGCCTCGAAGCCCAGCTTGTTCTCAAAGTCCAGGCAAATGGAGACATCGCCGTGGTTCGACTCGATGCAAGCGCGGGGACGGGAACGCTGGTAACCATCAAAGCCGACAATATCGACATCATTGGGGTCGTCAACTTTCTCAATGCACAGGCAGCGGGAGGGAACACCACGATAGACGGCGGCACCATCCACGCAACATCTACCATTCGGATTGGGACGGCAACCAAGTGGCTGGAAATGGCCTATGTTGGGAGTTCGCTCGGTGGGTTCATCCGGTCCAACAATGATCGGATTGGTATCCATCCCGATGGAGGTTACAGCCACCAGGTGGCCGGCAGCAATCCGGGCGTTTTCGCCTACAATTTTTGCCAGACGGAGCAGGTTAATGCCGAACTGCTCGTGACCGTGGGCGGCTCCGGCGGGTATGCCCAGCTCTCTCCGACAGAGTTGACGTTTTTTGCACCTCCCACCGCGCCCGTCACGCCCCCATCGACCGAATGGGCGGCGGAAGATTTTGAAACGGAGTTGGCCAGCCACAAGGCAGCCCACGCGGCAGCAATTGCATCGTCCCCTCATCAGGCAAAGATCACGGGCGCGGGTTTTGAGTTTACCCACCCGGACGGGACCACCAAGTACCGCGTAGAGGTTCCCGAGGAGATCACCGTCCACATCGATCTCTCTGGCACTGCCAACGGCGCGACCTACTCCCAAGTGGTAACGATCACGGCACGGGCCACGGCCCTTTTCCACGCCACGCCCTACCAGGCCTCCCTGCATGTGGGAGATATTTCACCGGTCGCGGGCCCGGACATCCCCGTGTACAGCCCGATCGTCATCACCGCGAAGACCACGACCACTTTCACCTTCGAGGTGGTCAAACACGAAACGAGCACCGCGGATAACGTCCACACGGTCAAATTCTGGATTGCATGAGGTTGCCATGTTGAAAGCAGTGATCGGGATCTTGGCCCTGGGCGCGGCCGGCGGCGCCGTCTCCCTCGCGGGTGTGGACCCAACCCTGACCATGGTGGCCTCATTGGTGGAGATGGCCACCAAAGGCGCCAGCGGCGTCACGCTGCTTATCCTGACGCTCGTGTCGATCCAAATCCGCCACCTAGTGAATCTCGGCAAGCGTATCCAGTCCATACAAAAGGAGGTCCACAAGAACCGCGAGGACATCCGCATCATCAGGATCGTGCTATCCACAACCAAGCTCAGCCAATCGGCCGAGGCGCTGCTCAAACATTTCGACAAGGAGAAGTCCAATGACTGAAAAGAAGAAGAGAATCGAGGTAACCATTCCCAGCGAGCCCATCACCGTACAGGTGGAAGGCAAACCCATCAAGTTGGAGTCCAAACAGATCAACACCAACGAGCTGGGGAACACCGTTGTAAATGTACCGGGCCACGGCGCGCGGGTGTTCCTCCCGGATGGTGGCGGGTTCCGCGCTACCTGGCTTGGCCCCAATGGTCTGCCGGTTAGAGCTCTGTTCGGCCCATCTGTCGCCGGGGCCGCCAAGAAAGGGTGAATCCAAACCGGCCGCCGGCACCTCTTCGGAAGCGGCGGCGGCCGGGGTTTAGGTTACGGGTTTACAAGTAAATGGGGATTCTTGGAAGATCATGTGGCCTCGGTGGCGGCACCGGGTAAGGGCGACGCTCTACGCAAGAGCGCTTGCCCTTGCCCGGCGGCCTTCTCTTGTGCCGCGGAACACATACGGGTTTGGGGCCTCTTTTCTGGCCAGGATTTTTCCTTCTGTGCTGTTTGACGGGAACAGATTTGGTCATCTGTTTACTCCTTCGATTTTTGAATCGAGAGCCCCAAACTTGTAATAACGCGTTACAACCCATAAAATGAATCGTCTGTTTTATAGGTGCAATACGCACTTCAAGACCCCGGAAACTCTCGTTTCTTCGGGTTTTAAAGGCCCCTACGGTGCGCCAACACCGAAGGGGCCTAACCGTTTACCGAAAGTTTCCGATTGGAAAGGCCTTCAGGCCATAGTCTTCGGCGTAAATGATTTCCCCGGATCGCCAGTGTTTGAATTTGGTTACAAACTTGGGCTTTTTCGGGTTCGGACAAACGTCACTTTTTGAAGAAATTGGTCGGTTCAATTTGCTCTCCTTTTAATGAATTTTGGAGAGACTTTCTTGACGTTCCCTTTTCGCCGACCTAATATATAAGAGGGTATATATTCGTCAGCTTTGAGGGAACGTCAAAAAATCTCAAAGTTACGGTTAAAAAAAGCGAAAGGGGCCCTGGTTGCAGCCAAGGCCCCTTTTACTTTTTGCGGATTGTCTGTTAGGACAACAGGTGTCCTTGACCCAATTCAAGGCACACCTCTCGACCCAAGGAAAACTTTCCAATGCACTTTTGCAGCGGCTAAAGAAACCCCACACGAATAGGCAACCTCTTCGGGTGAGGAATAAAGGGGAAGAAGGCCAAAGGGAATCAAGAGTTCACCAGCGAAACATTCCGCTTGCCACTCGGGGTCCTCGGATCTATTCCGCGGGCATTCACCCCTTGCGAATCCCTCTAGCACTTTATTGTGAAGAAGAAAGTGGCCGAACTCATGAGCAACCGTAAAACGATGCCGAGGTTCAGCATTATGGGCTCCCTTGTATACATCCTCTCGCAATTGAATGATTTTTTCCTTGGGTCTTGTAAGCCCAAGGTTGGAGCCCATCTCCTGCTCTTCCTTGACCTGCATGGTTAGAACCTCATGCCGGTCAAGATTCTCAATCAATTCAATGATTGGAAAATAGGGGCCTTCAACACCAAACTCCTTCCAAATATTCGTCGCGATTTCCCTTATCTGAACCCTGGACATTGCAGGGACACGCTTAGCAAAAGTACTCGGCACGGCTCACTCCCCTCCAAGAACCTGGGTGATCTTCTCCTTATCGCCCTCCCCAAGTTTTGAATAATTCCGGGCAAAAGCGAGGACCAGATCTCGGTTTTCTTGACTTTCATTTCGTAGGTTAATGGTGACTTTGGGCTGGGATCGGCTGGCAGCATCGCGGAGCCTTTCTTCTTCCTTTTGGGAGAGTTGGAAAACGTCCGCGATTTTTTTTAGGATGTCGTCCGGGATATTACGCTGTCCTGTTTCAATGGAGGATAAGTAGGCAGGGGAAATATTTAATTTGCTGGCCATTTGGTACAAAAAGAGGTCGAAATCGATCCGGAGCTTTCTCAGAACTTTTCCGAATGGCGTTGGGGATGCCATTGCACTCCTCCTTCGAGATGGGCTTATCCGCACCTTACAGCTAGCCATATGGAAAAGTCAAGGAAAATTGCGTTTCTGGTTCACAGTTTTTTGTAAATATCAGCAGGGGCGCAAGAACCCAAACTGCCTTGGGCGCTGCAAACTCCCGCCCCATCGTGAACCAAGGTGGTGGGCGGGCCCTCAGCCTGCCTAGCTCGGGGAAAGGGGATTGCGGAGACAGTCCTTCTTTCGGCTGAGCCCTGCGAACTTTTTCCCTTTTATTGGTTGGTACTGAGACACTTTTTCCTTTGGCAACCGCCATGAAAATGACGGCGAGGGTTTTCTCTTCCACCTAGTTTTTTTCCCCAGTCCAAACCATTTTGATGAATACATCATACCAGGTTGCACTGACCAGCTTATTTTTCGTCCGGCGGGGGCGCGGGTGGATGGTCGCTTCCTATTCGGCCGGCAAGGTAGTCCGGAGGCGGAGGCGGCGGGGAGTCACTGCCGATCCGTTGGAACAGATCTGGCGGCGGTGGAGGATTGCCACCATCTGACCGGGCGCCACTGGCCCAACGGTCCGGGGGCGGAGGTGGGTTTAATCGCTGGCAAGATCAGCTCCCTTCCGGTGAGAATTCAATCGACTCCATACCCTTTCCTTTAAGAGCTCTAGCCTTTCTTGGGCTTCGTCGTAAGATCGTGCCACATCAAAAAGTTGTTTGTCTTCAGGGCCGCCTAGACGATTCACCTTAATCGTTAAGGCAGTGTCTGCTTTCGGCTCCACAGTTTGCAGGTCAGAGTTTGAATCTGACACAAATTTAAGGGTAGCCGTTTCTCCAGGCTGAAGCCCACCGGAAATGTTGCATACCAACGATTCTTTGGCCCAAGGAATTTTACGGCCAGGGCTCGCTAGTATGGCATCAAAGTGAATCCGTGAAATTGGACGGTCCAGCCGATTCAGGAATGTGATTTCAATGATCGGGTTTCCTAAGGAGTCGGTTTCTTGTCTGCGGATAAAACGGGACTCCAGGACCTCTACCCTCTTTATGACTCTCTGGCCGGTATCCCACTCTGAGATTTCATTCTTCAGCTCGGTTATTTCCCTAATGTCCCACCGATGGGTCTCCCCCTCTTTCCCGGTAGTAAGTTCGTTCACCCAGTTGATTACCTGCATTCCGGTTAACCCATTCAAGAAAGCGATGTGGTCCTTGAGGGCTTCAGCGTTCTCCCCAGGACCCAACGCTCTCCTCGCTTGGTCCAGATGCCTTGTAAAAGCATCTATGGAGTCATGGAATTCTAATCGCTTTGCTCTAGGTAGCGATTTAGTAATTTTATCCAGGGAAGTCAAAAAGTTCGCTTCTGAGGACGCATCTATGACCGGCTGCGCGCAGCCCAAAAAAATGAAAGGAACGGAAACACAGAATATGAATACAGGCTTCATTGCACCTACTCCCAATTGGCCAACCCCTTAATTTTGGGCGGTTTTGGTTATGCCTGAAACGTTTAACAAAAGTGTCTTTACCTTTCCCTTATCGGTATGAAAAACAAGTTGCAGGTTCCCACTACGGGAGCCGTTATCAAACTTGTCTGAGAATCGGTGGTTCAACTCGAACATGCCTTCCTCGCTGGAAACAAGATTTTTCGAGGAAACTTGAAGCCCGCACATGTTTAACCAGGCGAAAACCTTTTCTAATTCATAGCTGGCAGCACCAGCATCGAAACGGAGGAACGTATTCATTACATCACGTCCGACGAGATCATCTTCGCCGAACTCAAGCATTGAAAAGCTGTGTAAGCTAACGTCCTTCCAATCTCGGAAGTTGGTGCCAAGTATCAATGATCCATCATCGCTTTTGATTACCTTCTTACCTCTTGCGCGGAGTTCGCCTTCAGGATCTTCCGCCCAGGCAAATGATAAATCTACACCTTCCCCAAGGCTTGTTGATTCGTTGGTCGGGAGTGCATCATTTACACCACAGGAAATGAAAATGATTAAGCAGGGGAAGAAAACAAAGAGTGGAAAAGAAATTTTCAAGGGGGAAGTTTCCTTGCTCATTTTTAATCTGGCGGGGGAGGTGGATGGGTGCCATCACCTACCCGGAAGGAATCGAAATCTGGTGGCGCCGGTGAACTGGCCCCATCATCAGCTTTCAAATCAGGAGGAGGCGGAGGATTCCCGCCATCAGTTCGCAGCAGTGAGTGGCTGAATGGTTCGTTGATTAGAGTCGGCTCGTTTCCTGGTTGGGTGTCGACAAGGAGAACAAATATAAGAAGCAGCATCGAGACTCCTTTATAACGGCTAGGTTACAAATGCTTGGCAACATGTTTGTGTACGGCAATATTATCATTGGGGTCCATTTCGAGATCGTCAAAAAGTGTCGCATGGGATACGTTGAAACTAAGGGAGATTGCCACAACTTTGGCAAAGTCGTTAAATTGGCCCCTTTCTGCTAAATGCACCCACTCTCTGGTAGCACCAATCCGCTCGGCTAGACCATTCTGGGTTAAGCCGTTTGCGATTCTGAGAGCTCTCACTCGCAACCCAATCAGTAATTTTACGCGGCTGGTACTAGAGGGCATCCCCTTCCCTTTTTTGCTGTTCCTTCACTCATCGTTACCAGTTACAGGAGGATAGAAAGCACGCCCGTATAACCGTTGGTATCTGGATCGGCGCAGTTCTAAACCTAAGCTGTCAATTTCATTAAATTCGACCTCGGAGAACAGAGCCTTCCCATCAGTCCCTACTAGCTCTGTAATGGTTACTATGAATTCGGCCCCATGGGGAGCCCTCACGTCCGCCCATTCCGAGAGTATGCTACTCGGCACCAAAGACCAGGTCGCGGTTTCTCCAGGCTCCAGGCCCCCTGATATTCTGTAGGAAAACGAACCCGTGTGCCACGGTACGCTTCTTTCGGGGCTCTTTAATGTTGCATCAAACTGGACGAGAGAAATGGCCTTGCCCGTACCGTTTCGGACGATCATTTCCATTACTGGCTTATCACCAAAAATTCCATTGTCTTCCCGATAAAACTTGGAGCTCAGGACCTCGAATCGCCCGATTGCGATCTTCGCAGTTTCCCACTCAAATTCCTTAGCTTCCAGTTCTTGAATTTCTCTCAGATCACCCGCCTGTGCGAGGATGGACTCGGCAGTCCTGCCTCTAAATTCCATAAGCATCTCAGCTCTAGAACCTGTGGCATCCCCTCGGGTGCGCGACCTTTCTTTTAGGAGTAAGGCGATTGCCGCATCAAACTCAGTAAGCGTTTCGGCTGGTAAGGATTTGCGGATCTTCTCCACTGAGGCATTGAGGGAATCCTCGTTGGTTCCTTCTATGATGGGCGAACTGCATCCCCAGATTATAAGGATGGTTGAAAATAAGAAGTGGTTTTGCCTCATTCATCACCATTTAGGTTATAAATTTAAAGTAGAAGCTCGGGGAAAGGCCCGAAGTAGCTTCACTTTTTATCTGGTGGAGGCGGCGGGTTTTCGCCATCCCCAACTAAATCTGGCGAAGGGCCGCATTCTATTGATGAGACAAAATCAAAAACCTTTCGAAGAAGCCTGTCGGGGTGGGATTTCAACCGGGTTTCGATAATGCCGCTATATACTGAATCCATGCCAGAACAATTAATCCTGTGATACAAAAAATAATTCACTTGGTTAAAGTACCACAACCTAGTTTTTCCGGCCTCTACAACCAATCGCTCTGCTTCCGCTGTCTCTACTAAACCCTCGCGAAGGTCTCCGATTAACATCTTTGAAAAGCCCATGGTGCTTTTCATGCGGGCAAGTCCGTTAATATCGCTTTCTCCGAGTGAATTCATACCGCGTAAAATAACCTTCTCGGCTTGGTCGAAATCTCCCATCCAAATATGTAACCACGCCAGAGCTTCAAAATAAAATCCCCAATTTGGGGATGGAGCATTTAACCCGGTTGCCTCTTGTAGGAGCAACTCGCCCCCTATTAAGTTTCCAGCGGAAAATTCCAGATCTGCCATTCCTACCATAACTTGAAACAAACTGTTCAGGCTGCCTGTTCTTTCATATGTTTCCCGTGCTTTTTCGAGGAATTTCATTCCTGCTTCAGTCTCCCTGTTTAACAATCCTAGGAGATAATAGGTGTCCCCCATCGTTTTTAGATTGAGATCTTCTCTGGTAACTAGCCTATTCGCCAACAGCAGCGCGCGATCCTCCTCCCCTTTAGAGTAAAACGCCCAAGCCCTTGCTAATTTTTCCTGGTCGGTGGCTGGATCTTTGAGGTACTCGATTGCGGCGGTGGGGCCCTTAGACAGAAGTACCTGGAGACCTTTCCTTGGGACATCCTGGGTTGCCGCCAATGCCACCACCATTCCGACCAGGGCAACCATACCAAGCACCCGCTTCTTTCGTCTCAGGGCTCGCAGTGTTTTTGAAAGCCAGATCCTAAAATTTTCTCGCCAATTTAATTTTAGCCGGAATTTTGTGTTCTCTCCACAAGCAGGGCACATAAACACGTATTCAGCAACGTTCTTGCATAGCTCAAAATCCTGAGTGACATGAGGTCCATGAAAGCCACACCCACAATTAAGGTCAACAAGCGAATCTACAGGCGGTAATTTTTGGGTTTGCAAGTAATGCAAATGCGCGCCTTTCAGCTTTTCTCTTTGTGCCATAGTCTTACCGCCCAGGGGTTTTATCTTATTCTCCTCACATTTACCAGAAAATCAAGGATTTTTACTCAATGTGAAAAATAATTCGCAGGTTAGAGGAATTGCCCAATGAACCGATAAATTGCCCGCGAGTCCTCAGGGTCCTTATCGAGGTCGGAGAAGACCGCGTTAGGGTTGACATCTAATTCGAAGCAGGCAAGCAGGATGCTGTCAAACTGGCTGATATTTCCCTGCTCTAGCCTATTTACCCAATCTCGAGATGTTCCAATAGCTGAGGCCAGATCTTCCTGAGTACGCTTTGCTGAGGTGCGGATTGCCCGCAATCGCTGACCAATCAACCGCTTGGCGCGTATGACTCTCTCATCTGGGGAGGTAGCTTTGGCTG
>JBGTRP010000012.1:0-24061 GCA_041940685.1 Acanthopleuribacteraceae bacterium | reverse complement strand
CTAAAAGTAAGCCATAAGGAATGGAGCCGATAATATAGCCAAGTATAAGTGCGAGGGCGATATCCATCACTCACCCACCAGCATATCCAGCACCGCCAGCGAGGCCGCGGCGATGTTGATTTGATCGATCATCAGCCCCGAGATCCGGCTCCGCTCCAGCAGCATGGGAATCAGATCCGTTTCCTCGAAGACGTGGGTCACCAGCACGCAGTCTTCCATGTTGTAGCGCGCGAGTTGGGCTTTGTCCTCGCGAAAGAGCCGTTCGATTTCGGCCACTTTGTTTTGGTCGGGTGCGATGAGCTTGCCTGTTTGCAGGAGTTCTTGGGCAACGGTTTCCAGCTTGTAATTGGAAAAGGTATGTCCCGAGCCGCGCAGGGTGGGCGGCCCGTCGATGACGATGCGGCCCGAGATGGTGGCGAACCAACCGGCGCCTGGTCTTTCGGTGATGACAATCTTGCGCCCGTTGCGGGCCAGGTCCAGCTCCATGCCCAGGTCGCGGCATTTGGTTTCCAGAAAACTCAGGTCAAAGCCGATGACATGCCAGCCGATTATCAGATCCGGATCTACCTGCCGGAACCAGGTGAGAAAGGCGCGCAGCAACGCGCCCTCGTCGGGGTAGAGATACAGATCCTCGGGTAACTCCTGTTGGCTTTCGGCAAGCATGAAGACGCGTTTGTGTTCGCCTTCCGCGCCGCTGATGTGAACGGCGATGGAGTAGAGCTGGCCGCTCTGGACGCCGGTCTCGATGTCGATGGAGGCGATGACCAAACCGGGTTCGGCTTTGCCGGCTTTTATTTTGGGGTTGCGAAAGCTGGTAAGGCCGCCGCTTTTTTCACTCTCTCCCGCGATGCGGGCCTGGTTGCTGATAAAACGCTCCATGAGGAAGCGGTCGCAGGGATAGACGTCGGCCTCGTAGTGGCGGACGCCCGTGGCCTGGAAACGGTCGGAGGCCTGGCGCAGCTCCTTTTGGGTGCGGAAGTAGAGCGCGTCCACCGGGCGGCCGGAAAAGGAGGCGAGCCCCACGGGTTTGCGGTCGAAGGGGAAGTCCAGCGCGGGAAGCTTCTCTTGGCGATCGACGAAAAACAGCGGTGGCACGTGATCAAAAATCAGCTCGACCGGTCCCAGTTGGGGCGATTTGCCGTAAAAGCGGAGCTCGTGTTGCTCTCCTTCATCCCGCCATTCGTTGGTCAAGATCAAGACATCCCAGGTTTCCAAAATGCTCCTCCAGATTCTCGAAGGGGTCCACGGCCTCGCGGCGGGGTCCAGGTTAAGGGTTTTTTGGACGAATGGCGCAAGACTTTCCCGTCTTTACCTCCGAGGCTTTCTTACACGGCCCGGCTTGTATTGTAGCGGGTATAAGGCTGTTGTTGAGGGTGAATTTTACCGTGAATTCTTTCGGCCGCTGAAATTGGGCAAGCATCCGTCCGCCGCGGCTCTTGGCTCCGGGCGTTTCCTGGGGGCGGAGGTCCTCGACCTGGTCTACAATGGATGAAATTCAGGCGCGAGGCCCAGGATCATGGATGGTTTCTGGCAAATGGTAAATGAACATATTTGCGCGGTAACGGAACAGGGCTTTCACGGCACGCCGAGTTCCGCGGGCGGCGGCTGCATCAACCGCTGTTACCGCTTGCGCGACCAGAGCTTGGGTAGGAGCTTCTTTGTCAAGCGCAATCGGTCCGAATTGTTGAGGATGTTCGAGACCGAGGCCGATGGGTTGCGGGCCATTCAGAAAACCGGAACCATCGCGGTCCCGCGCCCGATTTGCCACGGCAGGGCCGGCCCGGATGCCTATCTGGCGTTGGAGTGGTTGGACCTGGGTGGCCGCGGATCCGGAAATTGGGCGGAAATGGGACGCGCGCTGGCGCGTTTGCACCAAACCGAGCAGGGAAATCGATTTGGATGGGGTTCCGACAACTATATCGGGGCCACGCCGCAAATCAATGGCTGGAGCCCGCGTTGGCCCGATTTTTTTGCTCATGAGAGACTTGGTTACCAGGTGAAGCTGGCTCGTGAGCGAGGCCTCCGCCTGAATGGCTTCGAGGCCTTGGTCGACGTCCTTCCCGTTATTCTGGATCAAGAGACCCGACCCTCACTGGTGCATGGCGATTTATGGTCGGGGAATGCCGGGTTCACCGCCGCGGGCCAACCCGTGATCTACGATGCGGCCGTCTATTTAGGCGATCGCGAGGTAGATCTGGCGATGACCGAATTGTTCGGCGGGTTTCCCCGCGGGTTTTATCGCGGCTACGAGGAGGTTTTTCCTTTGCGGCCGGGTTACGAGCGGCGGCGAACCGCCTACAATCTCTACCATGTGCTGAACCACTTCAACCTTTTCGGTGGGGGCTACGGCGGGCAAGCCGAGCGCATGATCGAGGATTTGCTGAGGCGCTGAACGGGTGCAAATTCAAATCCGGCCGGCGAGTTCGTGCAGCTTGACCGCCAGGTCCGCGACGCGCGCGGAATAGCCCCACTCGTTGTCGTACCATGAGGCGACCTTCAGCAGTCGGCCGTCCACGACCTGAGTGAGGAGCGAGTCGAAGATGGAGGAATGGGTATTGCCCACGATATCGGCCGATACCAGGGGATCGCTCTGGTATTCGATGATGCCCTTCATCTGATTTTTGGAGGCTTGCAGCACCGCTTGGTTCACGGCCTCAACCGTGACCGGATCGGCCACCTCGAAGGTCATGTCCACGATCGAGCCCACGGGAACGGGCACCCGGTAGGCCATGCCGTCGAGCTTGCCCTCCAATTCGGGAATGACCTTGGTCACGGCCCTGGCCGCGCCCGTGGTCGTGGGGATGATGGAAAGCGCCGCGGCGCGCGAGCGGCGCCAGTCCTTGTGCGGCGTGTCCACCAGCCGTTGGCCGTTGGTGTAGGCGTGAACCGTGTTGATACAGCCCCGCTGAACGCGAAAGTTTTCGTGAATGACCTTGGTCAGCGGGGCCGCGGCGTTTGTGGTGCAGGAGGCGTTGGAAACCAGACGCTCGTCGCCCCGTAGCAGATGGTCGTTGGCGCCCATGACGATGGTGGCGTCCAACTCATCCTTGGGCGGTACGCAAAGCACGACCTGTCTGGCGCCCGCGGCCAGATGTTTTTCCAAATCCGCCCGGCGCTTGAATACGCCCGTTGCCTCGATGACGATGTCCACGCCCGCGGCGCGCCAATCGATTTGGGCTGGATCTTTGATTGCGCTGACGCGTACCTGCCAATCTCCGATGGCGAGGCGGTCGCCGTTGGCGTCCACCCTGCCGTTGAAGCGGTGGTAGACGGAGTCGTATTGAAGGGCATGGGCCAACTGCGCGGGTTCGGTGAGGTCGTTAATCGCGACGACCGCCACGCCGTCCCGTTCGTGAAGCTGGCGGGTGACCGCCCTGCCGATTCTGCCGAAACCATTAATGCCAATACGAAGCGCCATGAGGTTCTCCTTTCCAGGTGATAGCGGGCGCCGGGGACCGGATTGCATTTGAACCGGCCCGAATCCGGGAGCAAGCACTATATCACAACGTCAAGCGAGCCGCCGTTATTTCCGCGGGAGGAAAACCAAGTCAAGAGCGGCGCCTTCTCTCTTTTACGGGAGCCGATCACCAGGCATTAGCTTGGCCATTGGTTCCCACGCTTGAAGCTTGGTGCATGCCGCTTGAAACTAGATGGCTAGATTGCGCTGAAATTGGGCGGGATCGAAGGTGAGCGGAAGTTTTTTCACCAACTCGCCATTCGGGTGCAGGATCAACAGATTGGGGAAGCCGCGAACCTGATAACGCTCCTGAAAAGCTTGGCCCTCCTCGGATTCATATTCGATTCGGGCAAAAATAAAACGCTCTTCAATGGCCTTGCGCACCTCGGGATCGCTCAGGACGGTTTGGTCGAGCTTGCGGCAGGAAGGACACCAGATGGCGGAGAGATCGGCCAACACCAGCTTGGACTCGCTTTCGGCTTTGGCCAGGGCCTGGGGCAGGTCGAGGGCGGTCAGGCCGGTTTGGGCGAGCGCCTTGCGCCCTAAATAGCTCTGCACTTCAACATTGATGAAGTAAGCGGCCAACACCGCCGCGGCCATAATCCCGATACCGATCCATCTGCGTGTATTGGTTGCCATTGCTCGCTCCCGGATTGCCATGGTTGATTTTGCAAGAGAACCCCTGTTCCCGTCATAGAACAACAATAGAAGATCAGGATTTCTTTCACAAGCGTCCGGGGATGCGATGATAAAATGCGCCCAACGGGAATGGCCTGGAAGCATGGGTTGTTCCGATTGGGTGGGATCGAGGCGGGGTGGCCTCGATGATGCGATCATAACGAGCCGGGAGGGTCCCTTTTATGTCAGAAAAAAAACAGGCGGAGGTAAAAATCTACACCACGCCGTGGTGTCCTTACTGTATTCGCGCCAAAAGCTTGCTGGAGCGCAAAGGCATCGCCTACGAGGACACCAATGTCTCCACCGATCCGGAAATGCGGCAAAAGTTGAGGGCGTGGACCGGTAAAACGAGCGTCCCGCAAATCTTCATCAACGGCAAGGGTATCGGCGGCTGTGACGAGCTCTTCGCGCTGGATGCGGTTGGGGAACTCGACAGCCTGGTGGCCACCTAAAATCATATGACGGCGGCTTTCCAGCGCGGGATTAGGCCCGCGGCTTCTCGTTCGGATGCCCTGCGCCCAGCGTGGCGGCGGATTCCCAGGCGCCCCTTGCTGGGCGCCCCCAACTAGGCGTCCCCGGCTAGGCGCCCCCAAGCATCTCGTTAGTTATTGATGTGCTGTTCCTGATAGGCCTCGAGCTTATTGAAGAAGGAACGAGCCAGGGCGCTGATCTCCGCATGGTCGAACTTGTCGAACTTGGCGAGCACGGCTTCCTTGTTGCGGGTCTTCATAAAGAGGTCGAAGCGCCGATCCTCCAGGTACCGGTGAATCTGGGCAATGAACTTGGGGTCTTCCCCCTCATGGAAGTAGGCTCGGACCTGGTTGAGGATTTGAATTAGATCGCGCACCAGGGCATCCTCGGGAGGTTCATCCTCACTGCCGATCTCCACGCTTTCCAGGGAGGCCTCGTCCAAGACTTCGAGGTCCTCCAGGGATTCTGGAGCCTCATCTTCTTCGGGGATTTCGTCCATGATATCAAAGGCGTCCACCCGCTCCAGCACCTCGTCGTCGGTGAAGGCGTCGGTCGTGACTTCGATTTCATCGCCGCCTTCAAGGCCCTGAATCTCGGGAAGCGAATCATCGGATTCATCGACCTCTTCAATCGCTTCGAGATCGTCATGATCGAGATGCGGGTCGCTATCATCGTCTAGAGAGTCCTCATGAAGGTCCGAGTCATCCAGCGAGTCCTCCAATTCGTCTTCGCTGAGCTCTTCCAGCGCTACTTCAGGGTTGTCCAAGCTATCGGACACGGAAAAGGGAGGAATCGCTTCCTCCTCTAAAAGCTCTTCCGAGGGGGACAGGGATTCGAACTCCCGCGTGTCCACGGCCGCAAAGTTTTCCTGAGCCGCTTCCTCGCCGGCATCGGTTTCCGGGTCATCCTCCATGTGCTCCTTCATAAACTTGCCGATTTCCTGAGCGTCGTTGCTTTCTTCCTCGGCATCCGCGGGCGAAAGGGGTTCCTCCAATTGGGTAGCCATTTCCCAATTCGGAGAAGAGCTCTCGCCGCTTTCCGGCAAATCCGTTTGAGGCGCCGGGTCTTCTGGTTCCTCCGACTCGAGGACGGGTTCCTCCGGCTTCGGGTCCGGGGGGACCTCAAAGGCATCGACCTCCGGAATCGTGGGATAACCGGAGGCAGGGGGCGGTGGCTCTTCCGAAGTCAAGGGCTCCGGCTCGGCCGCCGCGGGTTCCTCATCCAGGGGATTTGGCTCCGAGACCCCATCCTCGGTTGTGGGGGTCTCCTCCAGAGGATCGGAAAGAACTTCGGTTTGGATTTCTTCTTCCTCCGGCTCGTCAGGGGGTTGAAAGCTCACGTCCTCGCCTTCCTCGGAGGTTTCCTGTGAAATCTCGGAAATTCTCGGGCCCGAAAATAATTTGGTGAGATCCGCCGTGGTGGCGCCATCGCCCAACATGTCCAACTCATCGGGCTGCAGGAAGCCGCGAACCCCCTCCGCGCGAACCTCTTCGCAGGTGGCCAGCACCACGATGCCCTTCACCTCCGGAGCGGCGTGAAAGGTCTTGCATTCCAATGCCTTGATCACAATTTTTCCGGAATCCACGAGAACCGTTTCCTCGGCCGCCACGCGACGGCATTTGATCGATCCCTGCAGGACAATTTTTTTGGCGACGATTTCCTCGATTTCGGCATGTTGGGCTTGGATCACCAACTCATCGTCCGCATGAACTTTTTTGATGTGTACCTGATCGCCCTTGATTTCGACCTTTCCCGCCCGGCATTCTTCGATTGCAATGGTTTGGGCCTCGAGGGTTATTTGCTCCTCACAGCTCAGGATTTCTTCGGCGGAAAAACGGGTGGCGCTTAATTGAGCCGCACGCGCGAGGATACGGCGGCATTGAAATTCCTTGGCCTGAATTTCCACGATGCCGTTTTGAGCGGAAATGGTTTCGCAGTTGGTTTCGTTTTCTTCGACGACCAGGCGGATACTGCCCTCGTCCGACTTGACCGCGCCGGGGATCGAACCATTTTCAATGACAATGTCTCCCTGATTGATGGCTGAACGTATTTCGCCCTGAAGCGTACAGTCTTTCGGAATGA
Organism: Acanthopleuribacteraceae bacterium; assembly: GCA_041940685.1. Taxonomy (GTDB): domain Bacteria; phylum Acidobacteriota; class Holophagae; order Acanthopleuribacterales; family Acanthopleuribacteraceae; genus JBGTRP01. Next base: position 17,373 of record JBGTRP010000012.1, on the reverse strand, counting down.
TGAGCTTATCCATGTGATTCACCGAAAATAAGAAGATTTTTTATTGGCATGATTCTACCCCAGGATAGGAGAGGGGTAAAGCGGCATTGTTTCCGCGCGCGCCAGGGCGTTTGTTGAACGAGTCTCCTGCTCCAACCCTGGCGATCCCGCCCTGCGGACGGCTATCCGGGTGCGCCAAAATGCCTCAACCTTCAGGGAATTGAGGTCCAAATCGTTCGAACATGGCCGCCACCTCTAACCGCAGGGTGCCGGGATTTAGGTTCATGGCCAGCAGTGGGGAAGCGATGCGGTAGGCATCGGAAAGGCGATGCACATCGCGGCAAAAGGATCCGATATCACAGGAGAAGTAGAGCAATGAGGGCGGTCCGGATTCGACGATCCAGCGTGTGAGGGTTTGGGACAGACCGGTCCTGGGAGGATCGAGCAGCATGGCGTCCACCTCATGAACCGCAAAATCTTGTGCATCCAGAGCTTGTTCCGCGCTGCCGGCAAAGAGGCGATAGCCCGGCATTTCCCGTTTCAGATTGACTTCCAGTTGAACCCGTGCCCGGTTTTCGGGTTCACTTGCCCAAACCGCGGGCCCAGACAGGCAGGAGGTGAGAAAGCCCGCGCCCGCGTGAACATCCCAGACTCTTGCCGGTTTGTAACGGTCTAGAAAATCGCCTACCCACTTGAAGAAATAGGGCCAACTGGCGGGGTTGGACTGAAAAAAGCAGGAGGGCTCGAGAAACACTCGAAAATGATTCCAGGTAAGGTCAACGCGAGGGTTTCCGAAGGATCGCATGTGTTTGCCGCGAGCGTCGCTGAACAGGAGACCCGCGCAACCGGGGAGGTCCACGGCCTCGTGAGGTGGATGGTTAAGAGGGCGGTCGCCGACCCATTCCAGAACGGGCTGTCCGCCCGTTGCGTCGGTTGCAAAATAGATGTCGCCGCGAAATCGCAGTTTCTTGCTGGTCGCCGCGATCGAAGGCAAAAGGTTGCGCACGGAGCCTGGGATGACCAAACATTCCGGGACTTCCGTAACCCCGTGGCTCCCTCCTCTTCTGAAGCCCACCAGCCCAGGCTTTTCCACCCTGAATTTACCCCGGTTTCGCGATTGGGTTGTGGGAAAATCCACCCCGATGATATCGGGTGGACGAACCTTTGCGATGCGTTTGAGTCCATCCTCAAGGAAAACCTGCTTCCATCTCAACTCGGACTTCCGCGATAGATGAAGCAGCTCACAGCCGCCGCAACTTTGGAAATGGGGGCAGTTTGGCGTCACGCGCGCGGGCGCATCCCCCAACCTCTCGTGGCTCACGGCCCAGAGCACGCCCTTGCGTTTGCGCGTGGACCTAACCCGAATTCGCTCCCCGGCCAGCGCGCCTGGAATAAAGACGACGGCTCCCGCCGCGGTGCGAGCTAGGCCATGCCCGTTGCTGAGCAGTTTTTCTATTTCTAGGGTTTCCGGGAAGCTATCTTGTTCGGCGGTAGGGAGCGCGCGGCGGCTCGTTTTATGGCCCGACCGGCCCACCTTATGGTTCCTCGGCGCGCGGCAGGAGAAGCGCGAAACCCGCGTGGCCGTCGGACATGATGTCGATTTTGCAGCCTAGGGCCTCCATTACGCCGATGGATTTTCTCAGGCCCGAATAAAACGCGTCGTCTTTCTTACCCGGACCCTGTTCAATGATTTTCGCCAGTGGCCGGCGCTCGCCGCCGCCCCGTCCGTCCGTGATCACCAGCCGTACCCGTTCTCGATCTTCCTCTTCGATGCTCCATTGGAGCCGTCTTTGTTTGGGAGGCAATGGCTCCAGGGCTTCGATCGTTTTTTTGATCAGGTATTTGAGGATGAAAACCAGGTTGGAGCGAGAGACGCGAACCAGCAACAAGCAGGGGTCGAAGGTTTTTTCGATGGGAACCGTTCCATGTGGCAGCCGTCCGCATTCCAGATTCAAAATATCCTCGGTAAGCCGCAGCGGGTCCAGCGCGGTGAGCTCCGCGTCCCGCTGGGCTTGGTCTCTGAGGCGAACCAAGAGCTCCCTAATGCTCTCGAATTGTTCTCCCATTTTCTGTAAATCATCCCGAAAGAGCCGCCGTTCTTTTTTGAGCGAGGCTTCCACTTCCAATAGGTAGGGCGCGAGCAGCTTGCCCCTGGGGTCCTCGGTCATAAAGCTTGCCATTTGGTCCTTGTGCTCGGCAATCAACGCGGTGGCTTGAAACAGCTTTTTGACTTTGGATTCCTCGAACTGTTCATAGACCAATTCGCGAAGCAGGCCCAGGGAATTGATTTCGTTGCCGACCTTGTGGAGCAGATGGGCGGTGAGCTTGGCCTTGGCGCGTGCGACCTGATCGGAGAAAGCAATGGCCAGTCTCAGGTTCTGATCCAGTTCCTTTTGACGCAGTTGGGTTAATTCCCGCTGAAGCGTCTTGTAGCGCGCGCTCAAGCTCGATAAACGCATCGCTTTTTCCAGCGCGATGGCCATGGGCTCGCTTAGGGCGCCCAAGAACTGAACTCGATCGGGGGGGAAAGTGCCGCCCGCGGGCCCGTTCTGCAGGTAGACCAGTCCGATCCACCGCTGGTTGCAGAGGAGGGGAAGGCCCAAAACCACCTTGACCTCGTTTTCCCGAAAATAGGGGTCGTCGGCAAAGCGCGGGTCTTCCGCGGGTTGCTCCAGCAGGAGGGGCTTGCGGGTGCGCGCCACTCGTTGGATGAAGGACTGAGAAAGGTGTGGAAAGCCCTCGCAGGGAATGGAGCAAAGCTCCGTCTGCATGTCGTTTTCCAGGTGGCATTCGGCTTTCACTACCAGGTTCTCCCCCTCGAAACAGAGGAAATACCCTCTTTGAAAATGAATCAGCTCGCGAATGGTGGCCAATTGTCGGATGAGGATGCGGTCTAATGCTTCCTCCTCGGAGACCGCGCGGATCATTCGAATAAGCTCGGCAATGGGTATATTAAACATGGGGAAACCCTGAAAACCTGGTAGAAAGGCCGGTAATCATGCGCGGAACAGATAGCGGCCGGCGATGACAATCGTGTGATTCATTGTAGAAGTTGCCTGAAAAACTTCAAGAAAAATATAAAATGACAAATAAACCTTATCGTCTGAAAGGTCGTTTATCGGCTGAAATCGGTGAGAACACCGTGGAGGTAAATCATGAAAAGATTATGGAAGGTGATCCCGGGTCTTGTCTGCTTGTTGGCGTGTGCGGCATGGGCGGGCAATGGATCGGGTGAAGGCAAGAGCATTCACGTGGATTTGAAGAGCACCGAAGGCGATGGAATGGAATTGAAGATGACCCTTCCCATTTCCTTCATCGAAACGCTGAGACCAAAAATCGAGGAGGCCTTGTCCTCGGTTCGCTACCAAGATCATGAAATTGATTTTGTGGAAATTTGGAATTCTGTCAAGGATAGCGGTCCGACCGAGTTTGTCGAGATCAAGAGCCATGACGGCGATATCAAGGTCTCCACCACCCATACCCACCTGGTTATTCGGGTCGACGAAAAAAATGAAGGGCACCAAATCGATGTGACCTTGCCCCTGGCCTTGGGAGACGCCCTGTTTTCCAATCTGGACACGATCGACTACGACGGCATCATCGATGCGTTGTTGTCCATGGAGGGTCAGGATCTGGTGAAAATCACATCGGAGAAAATCAACGGGCGCGTCTGGATCGAATGATTCCACCGCGGCGAAAGCCACGCCCCGCCATCTTGCAAGCAGAAACGCGGCGCTTCTCTAAAAGGAAGGCCGCGTTTTTCATTTGTGCGCCCGGCAGGCCCGGCGGGATTCGCTCCAAATTCATGGCGCCTTCGTCATGGCGCAACGCTTTCTGACGGTTGGATGGCAAACCTGGCGCTCGGGGACGGCGAATGGCGGCCTGGCTCTCCAAGAGGGGAGTCGCGCCTCAATCGGTTCGCCGCAGCACCAGCCAAAGCGTGATCAGGAAAAAGGGCAGGGAAAGCTCCCAATGCTCCAGGTTGAAGGCGAGAATCAGGCCCCCCGCCATCAGTGAAAACCCGGAAAAAAGGGTGCCCCGGATGCCCGATAGGGGGTTTTCCGGCTGACGTTTGGTGGCGTCTTCCAGGAAACGCAGGCCCTGGGTCACCAACAGCGGCGCCTTGACCAGGGCGTCCACCACCTCGGGCGCGCCGCGCAGGCTTTCCTTCAGCAGGGCAACCGGGTTGAATTGGCCCAGAAACAGTTTGGTGATGTGCTTTTTTGAGATTTCGGCCACATCGAAGCCGGGTTTGAGCAATTGGCCCACGCCCTCGAAGGTGACCAGCGCCTTGACCATGAGCACCATTTCCATGGGGAAATAGATGCGGTACTTGCCGCCCAGGGAAACCGATTCCATGATGAGTTGGGCCAGGGAGAACTCGGCGAAATTGGCCGTGCGATGCCAGCGCCGAGAGATGTCTTCGACCGCGCGGCGAAATCCATCGGGGTTGCCGCCCTTCGCGGGCTGGGCCACGGAAGCCAGGTAGCGGGCGGCATTTTCGGCATCGCCGATGACAAGGCAATAGTAATAGTAAAGCAGGGTTCGGCGCAGTCCGTCCTCGAAGCGTCCCACCATGCCCAAATCGATGAATCCGCACTGGGTGCGGTTGAGGATCACCAGGTTGCCGGGGTGGAGATCGGCATGAAAAAAACCGTCCTTGTAAAGCATGCGGATAATGGCGGCCGCGCCCATGTTGATGAGGTGATCGCGTTCACTTTCGGTCAGGTCCTGGGTGGCGTCGGAATCGGGTTTGGGGCCATCGAAGAATTCCATGCACAACACGGTTTCCGCGCTGTATTTGCGGTAGATGGTGGGGAACTTGACATCCGGCAGATCCTTGAAATTGGCGCTAAAGGTTTCGGCGTTATCGGCTTCCCGGCGCAGGTCTACCTCCCGAAGGGTGTAGTCGGCAAATTCCAGCAGCACCCGCTTGGGTTGGTATTGGGGAATGACAAACTGGAGCAGAGACCCGAACATGCTGATCAGCACGGAATCCCGTTGCAGGGTTTTCTTGATTCCGGGTTTGACCAACTTCAGAATGACCGGATCGCCCTCGATGGTGGTGGCCTTGTGGGTCTGGGCGATGGAGGCGGAGCCCACGGGCGTTTCCTCGATCCAGGAGAACATGGCGCTCACCGGGCGACCCAATCCCTCTTCCAGCAGCTCCTTGTAGCGCTCGAACCGCACGATGGGCAGGCGGTCAAGTAGGTTTTTGAGCTCGTTGGTGATGGGTTCGGGCAGGATATCCTCGCGCAGACTGAGCACCTGTCCCAACTTGATATAGGTGGGGCCCAGAATTTCGAGGCGGCGGCGGAGTTGAACCGGAAAGGATTGGTTGGCCATGGAGCGGTCCAGGAAAAGCCGGGCAAAAAAAGCCAGGAATCTCAGGAAAAGCAGGCGCTGCCGCTTTTTCCCGGGCATCTGGCGGCGGTTACGCACATGGGACACCAAACCTCCCAACGCCAAACCAATCATATGCCGTTGAGTGGTGAAGTAACGGCGGATTAAACCCGCCGGCGGTTTTTCAACCAGAATTTCGAAATCGGGTTTCTTTAGTGCGACCCTGCTCTCCGCGGCGCTCATGCTGCTCACTTTCGACGTTCTGAGAGAACCGGTTTCATCGGTTGCGGCCATATGCCTCATGACTGGAGACCCAATCCAAAGACGAAATCGCGGACCCCAGCGAGATTTCACCCGCCAGCACTACGCCGGCCACGATCTCCGCGAGCTTGCGCGCCCTGTCCTTGCCGTAGCATCCCAGAATTTCCAGGCACTCCCTCTGCGTGGGCAGGCTGGTTCCGCCGCCGTATGTGGCCACGATTAGCGAGGGAATGGTGATGGAAATGTAGAGATCCTTCTCCGGCGTGAGCTCGGAATACAGAATCGCGGCGCATGATTCCGAAACATTGGCCACATCCTGTCCGGTTGCGATAAACATGGCCGTGATGCCGTTGGGGGAATGGGCGCCGTTATTGTTGGCCCCGGAAAGAAACGCGCCCACGTTGGCGATCTGTCCGTGGTAGTTGAGGCTTTCCGGCTCGGTCCGCATGTTTTCGATCAATACGTCGCGCTTGACAACGGCCTCCGCGGTGACCCGCTTCCCGCGTGTCCGCATGATGTTGATCTGGGAATGCTTTTTATCGGTGGCCAGGTTGGATTCCAGGTAGAACTTGCGCACATTGGTCACCTTGTCCAAAATCCAACTACAGGCGGCGAAGGTGGCGCGTCCCACCATGTTCTGACCCGCGGCATCGCCGGTAGAGTAGTTGAATCGCAGGTAGGCGAACTTATTGGCTAGAAAGGTATCGATGTAAAGCAACTTTGCCACGCTGGAGGTGGCCTCCGCGGCCTCGGCGATTTTGGCAAAATGGGCGTCGATCCATTCCTTGAAGCCGCGCGCCTCGCGCGCGTTTTCAAAAACGAACACCGGGGCGCGCTGCATGCAGTCTCCATGAACAGTGCAGGTCACGCCGCCGGAGAGATTGAGCACCTTCATGCCTCGGTTGTAGGATGCGACCAGGGTCCCCTCGGTGGTGGCCAATGGGATGAGGAAATCGCCCTTGGCGTACTCCCCGTTGATGGTAAGCGGACCGGCAAAACCGATGGGCACCTGGGCCACCCCGGTAAAGCTTTCGATATTGCCCTGGAGCAGTTGAGGGTCAAAGGAATAGTGGGTGATGTGGTGGGGCTTGGTGCCGGAAAAGCTCTCCACGAATTCCTGGCGGGCCCGGATCGCCTTGGACCCGTAATCGTCTTCTTTGTCATAGGGTACCGCCACCCTATTGTGTTGTCCGGTTGACAGCGAATCCTTGACTGAAAAGGAGAGATCTCCGAAGCTCGATTCGAAGCGCAACTCGATTTTGTGCTTGCCCTTCTCCAGGCTGAGACCGCCGATGCGCAGATGGATTACCTTACGCAGGGGAAACTCGATTTGGTTCTCAGCGGAAATCTTTTTGGCCTTGATGCGGGTGCCGTCTTCCATTTGAACGGTGACACTGTCAAGGTCCACCGATTGGCCGTTGATGAGTACGCCCAAAACCCTGATGAGTTGGGCGTCGCTAAGCCGGTTTTTCAAGCTGAAGCGGACGCCCTCCGAATCATTCTTGAGGGTGCCGAAGGTGTACATTCTTTTCAGCAGCAGGGACGGTATTTTCATAAGGCCATTCTCCAACTGTAAATTCGGGTAAAACAAGCTTCACGGTGGAATCCGGATAGGTGAGCATAACCCCATGAAGAAGCCTTGTCAATCGAGCGTTATCCCCTGCCGCGAACGGGGGAAAGGTCCGCTAGGCAAGGTTTTTCTCGCTCTGGGAAGGGCATCGTCTTCGGGGTTTTCCCCGCCGCAATGAAACCCCCGGAGAAGAAAGATCAGGGGCGTTGCTCAATGCGCTCCTGCTCGGGGATTGACCTCCCCTCGGAGTTTGGCCCCACGCTGAATCCACTACCTGAATTCAGGCGGGAGGAGGGGAATTGGCGCGGGCTCGCTATTTTGTCCTTAAACAACGGCGCCATCAATGTTAAAAGAATCTTACCGCCGATGTTTGGGGCATGGCCGGGGAGGCGGGAGCGGCGCTCCCAATCTCGAAAATGGCTGGAATCTCACAGCGTCTTCCCCGGGAGCGACGACCAAGACGGATGCCATGAAAAAGGGAGCCAAGATGGAAAGTTATGAGTTGTTGGATTGCGGGGAGGAAAGCAAGCTGGAACGTTTGGGCCCCTACAGGGTCACCCGTCAGGCGGCCCAGGCCCATTGGCCCCGTTCTCTGCCCGCCTCCGATTGGCAAAGGGCGGATGCGGTCCACCACAGATCCAACAGGGGCGGGGGATACTGGCGCTTTCGCAATACTCCGCCCGAGAGTTGGTGCGTCCAATTTGGCGAGATGCGTTTTCGCATCAAGCTCACGGACTTCGGCCATATCGGTTTGTTTCCCGAACAATTGGAGAACTGGTCTTGGATCCGTCGAACGGTAGCCGGGAGGGAACCGCGGGTGTTGAACCTTTTTGGTTACACCGGAGGAAGCACCCTGGCCGCCGCCGCCGCTGGGGCCCGGGTAACCCATCTCGACGCCAGCAAGGGCGTGGTGAGCTGGGCGCGGGAGAACGCGGATGAGAACGGCCTGGGGGACCATCCCATCCGGTGGGTGGTGGAAGATGCCTCCAAGTATGTCCAGCGCGAAAGAAAACGAGCCTCTTATTACCAAGGCTTGGTTTTGGACCCGCCCAGCTATGGCCGGGGACCCAAGGGCCAGGTCTGGCAAATCGAACGCGACTTGGTGCCCCTGTTGCGGGGGTTAAAGGGCATCGTCCCCGATTTGGAATTTATTTTGCTCAGTTGTCACACACCGGGGTATAGTCCCTTATGCTTAAAGAACATTCTGCACCTGGTTTACGGTTTTCCCATGGGGGAGATCCAGGCCGGTGAAAAAGGAATCTCCCTTCATGCTCACTCCCTCGCGTTGCCCTGCGGCAGTTACGCGCGCTGGGCCAAAAATGCGGGCGCCAACCGCGACTAGGCCGTCCGGCCGCGCAAACAACCTTCACCCGTTTCAACGGCTCTTCCTCAACCCGCCAAAGAAATCCGCATTCTTTCAGGACCCCATGCTTCCAAGACCGGAATGGACGACGAGGCAGACAAAAGTAGTGTCTCATCCGATGGGGTGATGATCGCCGGAAGCGGGTTCAACAATCTATTTTTTACCCGACGGACCCACGTGGTATAACGGAATTCGATGGGAACGAAAAAACGAATCAATTTTCTATTTTATTCACTGAATGGGTTGCTGGTGATTCTCGGCGTGCTCTCCCTGCCCGGTGTGGAGGATCGCGCGGAGAGTCTGCTTGAAGGCGTTTTTTCGCTCAAGGCGCTTTTTCAGTGGTTGGGCGCCCACTCCGCCTTGATTCTCAACATTTACGCGGTCAGCCTGTTGGCCTTTATGCTCAACCTGTCGATCGGGTTCGGGCCCGGAATGTTGGCGGATGTGCGCGACAGTTGGCGACGTCTTCCATCGTTGATTCGCACCCTGTTGCTCACCATTGGGGTCATCGCGCTCATTCTCAATATCGCGGCCTTAATCTGGCTGCTGTTGGTCAATTTGGAGAAGGTGGATGGGGTAACCCTCCCCATGGAAGAGAAAATTCCTGAATACCTGCGCCAGTGGTTGGGCACCCTACCGGCTTCGTCGTTGAATTTTCTCTTTTCCCTGGCGCTTTCCTGCGCCCTCGTGGTGGGGCATCTCAATGCGCCTTCCTGGAAACGCATTCGGGTGCCGCAACGGGTCATCGAGGAGGATCAGCCGGGTACGACCACGCTCCGCCTCACCAAAAAGGACCGCCAAAGGTTGCGCAAGGCGGAACGGTATATCGAGAAGGGAAAGCTGTACAAGGCCGCTCGGTTATTCGAGGACCTGGGCGATGAATTTTATTATCGGGCCGGTAAGTTCTACGGTCAAAAGGGTCATGTTCAACAGGCGAGCCGCGCCTTTCTGAAGGCGGGCGATTATTACCTGGCGCGCCGCAACCTGCCGCGGGCGGCGGATGCCTATTACTATGGTTGTCATTGGGTGAAGGCCTCACAGGCATACGAGCGTTTCATGACCCAGGAAAACCTCCAGGGCGACAAAGAGCGCATGCTGCAATGCGCCGAGCGCTGGGCGGAATCCGTATTTCGGCAAAACCGATTCAAAGAGGCCGCCCATCTGTATCTGCGCTTCGGCCTGTACCGCAAGGCGGGAGAGGCCTTTGAAAAGGCCGGCATGGCAACGGACGCCGCCGAAGCTTATGGCAAGGCCGGCGCTTTCGAGTCCTCCTACAAAGCGCTCACCAATAGCGGCTTGAAAGAATTGGCGGAAATGGAGAAGGGCAAGCATTTGCTGCTTCGGGGCGAGTTCCTGAGGGCCGCGGAGGTATTCGAGGCCGGCAACCATCACCGGGAAGCCATTGATGCCTATCAGAAAGCCAAGCTGCCCGGCATGGCGGCGAGGGTTTGCCGCGCCCAGGGTGATCTCGAAAAGGCCGCCGAGCTGTTTTTGGAGGCGGGTGAGGACGAGCGCGCGCTTCTCTGTTACCGGGATATGGGAGAATTTACAAAGGCGGCGCAATTGGCCGCGCATATGGGGCTACGCGACAAACAAGCGGAGTATTTTCAAAAGAGCGGGCTCATGATTCCGGCGGCGCGCTCCTACTTGATGATCGGCGAGATGGATAAGGCCGTCGCCTGTTTGGGCAAGGTTGAAATCGAGAATGACGAGACCGCGGAGGACTGTGCGCGCATCCTCACCAACCTCTACGAGCAAAATCGTCTGAGGGAAGCGTTGGCCTGCGCCAAGGCAATGTTGGAAGGCAAGAAACCCAAAAAAGTGCTGGCGCCGCTGCTTTTCTGCCTGGCTCGCGTTTACGAGCGTTTGGGGAATGCCAAGGAAATGGCGCACTATTATTTCAAGACCGCAAATTTGTTGCCAGACAACCATCACTACATGGAGCAGGCCAAGCGCGCTTCCCTGATCAGCGGCATCGCCTTCAAGCCCAAGGCAGAGGACACCACCCCCACCAAGATTCGGGAAACGCCCACGCCACCGGCGTCCAAGGCCGAAAAAGCACCCCAAAAGCACGCGCGACCCAAACTCGCGGATGAACAGGACAACACTCTCACGCTCGATGAGCAGACCGTATTCGATATCACCCAGGACGGCGCCCTTCAACGCTATCAGGTAATCAGCCAGTTGGGGAAGGGTGGTATGGGTTTTGTCTACAAGGCCCGGGACAAAAAGCTCAAACGCTTCGTCGCATTGAAGATGCTCTACCCCGAGAATAACCGCGAACCCCGCATCATGCTTTTCTTCAAACGCGAGGCCATGGCGATTGCCTCTCTCAACCATCCCAATATCGTGCATCTCTTTGACGCGGGAATGGAGCGCGGCTGTTTTTACATGATTATGGAGTTTGTCGAGGGCAGCACCCTGCAACAGTTACTGAAAAAGTATCCGCGCTTCCTGAGCCGCAACCTGATCGCCATCTGGCATCAAACCTGTCTGGGTTTGAAGTACGCCCATGAGAACGGAATCCTGCATCGCGATCTCAAGCCTTCCAACATCATGTTGGACCGCGACCGGCGGGTGAAAATTCTCGATTTCGGGTTGGCCAAGGAGGTCAACGACATTTCTCGCACGCGGCAGGTATGGGGGACGCCTTCGTTCATGGCGCCCGAGCTGTTACAGGGCGAGCGGGCAAATTTTCAAACCGATATTTACAGCCTGGGCGCAACCTTTTACATGCTGGCCACCAAACAATCCCCCTTCAAAAAACAGGATATTGCCGAGAAACTGGTTCGCAAGGACCGGCCCGAGCCGCCGAGTAAGCTGAACCCCAATATTTCCAGTCAACTTTCCGATATTATTCTCAAATGTTTGAGGTTTAAACCCGAGGATCGCTATGCCTCCATCGAGGATTTGCTCGACGGAATCAAGCGTTTGGGCAAGCGGTTGGGATGACCAGGAAAAGCATTTCGGGCGGCCCAATCCACGCCCGATGGTTCCCATCCTGAGAACCGTAGGACGCGCCCGCCTTTGCCGCCAAGATCGGTTCGCAATTCATTGATCGGCTATCCGGCTTCGCGGTATGATGGGTGCTTCCAAGTCGGGGAGGAACCGCATGGCCGCGTTTCAATCAAAGGTCCAAAAAGAGAGTGCCGCCTTTCTTGAGAACAAAAAAACCATGGCCGCCCATATTGACGCGCTCCAGACCGAGTTGGAGCTTGTAAAGCAGGGCGGCGGCGAGAAGGCGACGGGTCTTCATCGCGAGCGAAACAAAATGACGGTGCGGGAGCGAATCGCCCATGTTCTGGACCCGGGCGCGCCTTTTCTGGAACTGTCGGCGATGGCTGGTAAGGGCCTCTACGATTTTGCCTTGCCAGCGGCCGGACTGGTCACGGGAATCGGAAGGATCGCGGGGCGGGAGGCGATGATCGTGGCCAATGATGCGACGGTCAAGGGCGGCACCTACCTTCCGATTACGGTAAAAAAGCATTTACGCGCGCAAAAGATCGCGGAAGAGAACCACCTGCCCTGCCTTTACTTGGTCGATTCGGGCGGCGCCTTCCTGCCGCTCGAACCGGGCACGCCGCGCCGGCGCCTGGCGTTCATGCTCGACGACGCCCGCCCGGAAGTCATCGTCACCTCGCGGCGAAGCGCCGAGGGTCTGCCGGGTGATGTCCACGGCGCCACGCTGCTCTACCTCGACGAGGTCTCCAACGACGACGTTCCATTCGCGTGAGACCATCGAGCGGGCGACGTGGTCGTATCGCTGGCCGTGCTCCGAGGCCCCATGGATGACCAGCAAGGTGCGCGTGACGTCGTACTCAGGCTGATAGTGCCTGACGAACAACGGCGTTTCGTCAAAAGACTTCAATTCGAATTCAGAGTACCGCATCGTCCCCCTTCGAACTCCCCAACCTTGATGCAATTCCAGCCTATAACCAGCCTTTTTTCAATTCAGACGATTCGACCTTCATCTATTTTTCATCCAGGAGCACTTCGACCGCACGCCGCAACCCGGCCCCCCGGACGTCGACGAACTCAATGCTTCCCGAACGGCCCACCAAAAACAGCGAAGGAATCGTCCGCACCCGATACCGGTCGCGTGTCTGACCCTCATCTGACTCGTTAAACGACAGCAGCCACGGCAGCTGCCATTTCTTTTGAAACTCGTCGACCACCGATGGTTCGGTGTCCAAAGTGATACCAACTATTTCGAATCCAGCCTCTGAATGCTCGTGGTATAATTGTTTGATTGACGGAAACTCTTCGAGACAGGGAGCGCAATTGGTCGCCCAAAAGTCGACGAGCACAACCTTCCCCCGGTAGTCGGCCAGGTCGATCGCGTCGCCTGATAAGTCGGTTGTGCTGACCTCCGGAGCCTGTTGCTGCAAGAGTTGCAATTTGAGTAGCCGGTCTTCGCAGAGTTGCCGAACCGACGTATTCAAGAAGAACGCATCCTTCAACCGCTCGAGGATGCCAGTCGCTGCTTCGGGATTATTCGCAAGCTGCGACTCGGTGACCAGTGCCAATCCGAAATCGACGGCCGCCGTCGGATTCCGCAGTCGGGATGACCGCAAATGCTGCTCGAAGATTTCCAGTGCATCCGGGAGCCGGCCCGTTTTGGCCAGCCCAAGACCGGCGACCTGTGCGGCCGTCTGGCGGACAGTCTCAGCAGTCGAATCGCTTGCAAGGTAGGCCTGGGCGGCCTCGAGGGCTTCGTGTTCGAGACCGTAGCTCAGGGCGGTTTCGAACAGCCACTGCCGGGCCGCCTGCAGGTCTGCGGCAGTGGGATTTTCGCCGATGTAGGCGGCGACGTCCCTCAGTGCTTCGCGCAGGCGGGCTTCCCGCACGCTCGAAAAAGTAGCCGGTCGTTCGTCCGCTCCCTGGACGAACCGCGAACCCGTGCTCGCCGACATCAGCACGAGCACCACTGTCCCACATCGCAGCAAGTTTTTAGCGTCAGTCATCGACACCCAGCGGTACAAGACGCTCCGGTTCGCAGACCCTCTCTTCTCATCATAGCACTTGAGCCCACTAAGCATCATCGGCTGTTCCGACCGGTTCTCTCGAACATGGTGGCGAAGCGATGTGAGCAGCGGCTCTGCATTCGTAGTTGTAAGTCATGATGCAGTGGGCTGATACGATGATTTCCACCAATCACGGTTGTTGCCAGTTTCCGCTGGATGGCGTTATACTGCAATCAGCCTGCATCGCAACTCGCCAAGAATTCCGAGCATCGAATTGAGCAGCCTGGCCCCTCATCCGACCCGCTCCCACGATCGAGTCGACCCGCAGAGCCCTCTTGCGAAAGCCGCTCGCGAGGTGCCGGCATGGGTCATCAGCCTGGCGATGCATTTGGCTGTGCTCCTTGCGCTGGCCAGCATTGCGCATGAAACACTCGCCGAGCGAGACGAAGAACTCTCCAGCATTCTCGATATCGACGAGACTCTCGACGAGCAAGAAACATACAAATTCGATGCGACCGTCGTCGATCAGGTCGGTAGCGACGCCAACCTCACCGAACTCAGCCCTTCCCTCGCAGCGGCCACCGCGGCCGGAGAGACGCCGCAGCAACCGGTGGAGCAGCAACAACTCGAAGAGCGGCTGCCGGACGTCGAGCTCCCGCCGGTCGTTGACGTCCCCTTACCGAACGAGGCCGAACTGGTCGAGCAGATCGATCTCACCGGAATGACCGAGCACCCCGGCGGCGTGGAAGGTGCGATCGACCGCATTACCTATGAGATTGCCGGCTCGTTGAAAGAGCGACGCACGCTGGTCGTTTGGTTGTTTGACGTATCGCAGTCGCTCAAAGCCCGGCGCGAAGCGATCGCCGACCGTTTTGAAAACGTGTACCACCAACTGGGGCTGCTCAAGGTCGGTTCGGCCGGCGCGCTGAAGACGGCCATTGCCAGCTACGGCTCACGCACGCATTTTCTGACGGATGATCCCATTGACAGTTTCGAAGTTGCTGTCGACAAGGTGCGGAGCATCGAATCCGATCCCGAAAGCAGCCAGGAGAACGTGTTTGCTGCCGTCGCCGATGTCACCCAAAAGTGGAAGCTTTACCGAACCAAACGACGTCGAAACATGATGATCGTGCTGGTGACCGACGAACGCGGCGACGACTATAACCGCATGGAAGATGTCATCAGCCTCGTCAAGCGGTATGGCATCCGAGTGCATTGCGTGGGCAATTCGGCAATCTTCGGACGCGAACATGGTTTTGTGCGCTGGCAATACGAAGACGGCTTCGTCGAAGACAGGCCGGTCGACCGTGGCCCCGAGTCGGCCGCGTTGGAGCGGCTGCAGCTGGCGTTTTGGGGCGGCGAACGTGGACTGGATCGCATGTCTGCCGGGTTCGGTCCGTACGCACTCACTCGGCTGTGCGCTGAAACGGGCGGTATGTTCCTTGTGGCCGAAGAGACCCGCGGACCGAAGTTCGATCCAGCTGTGATGCGGACTTACCAACCGGATTACATGCCGATTTCGGTCTATCAGCAACAACTCATCGACAACCAGGCCAAGGGCAACCTCGTGCGGGCCGCCACGGCTGCACGGGCCGAACAGATTCCCAGTCCCGACATGTACATTACGGCACCCAACGACAACGTTCTCAAGCAGCAGATCACCGAAGCCCAGAAACCGCTGGCCGAACTCGATTACCAGCTGAAGCGGATGCACGATTTGTTGGCACAGGGAGAAGCGGACCGCAAGAAAGTGACCGAACCCCGCTGGCGCGCGGCATACGACCTGGCCATGGGGCGCGTCTTGGCCATGCGGGTTCGCGCGTTCGGATACAACTCGGTGCTGGCCCAAATGAAGGTGCAGCCGCAGCCGTTTAAGAAGGAAGGCAACAACGCTTGGAGATTGGTGCCATCCAAAGAAATCATCGCGGGCCCCCAAGTCAAGAAGTGGTCCGAAACTGCAAGTGAGTACCTGACGCGGGTCATAGACGAACACCCCAATACCCCTTGGGCCATGCTGGCCGAGCGCGAACTGGGGACTCCGTTGGGTTGGGAGTGGCGTGAGCAGTACGACCGGATCGCCGACCTGCGAGCTCGCGCGCCACGCGATCCGGAAGCTCGGTTGATGCTGGCCGAGGAGGAGCGCGAAAGGCAGATGCGACGAGAGCAGGCGGCCAAACGCCAAGGCCCGAATCTGTAAGCTCCCACCGACACGGCAACTCAGCGCGGGTTGCCGCCGGGCCCGATCTGTGTTCGGATTGAGGAGCAACTGCGAGCCAACTTCAACTCGGCCATTGCCGCAATGTCCAGCCCCGCATCTCAACCCGACTCCGGCAGGCGTCCCTCGGTGGCCGTCTCTTTGGTAGTGCACGGGGCGATCCTGGCATCGATGGCAGTCATCACTGTCGACCTGTTGCCGGAAGCCGCCAAGATTCAAGTTGATACAACGTTCTCTGAAGAACGGCTGCAACAGGAATTCAGCCAGGAACTGCAGGCTGAAACCGAAGTGACCAACACGACCAGCGACGTCGTCGCGGGTGGAACCGTTTCGACGACAGTCGGTGCCTCGGCCCCGCCCTCCGTGGCGCGCGTGAATGTCGAAGTGTCGGACAAGGTCGAGGAAACCAGCATCCGCATCGATACGGCCAACGTGACCGTCGTATCCGACGACCTGTTGGGCCGGGATCTGGGTGAAACGGAAGTCACTGGCGATATTGGCGCCATCGTCGAAGGCTACGGACCGGCATTGAGTCGCATGAGCCAGGAACTGATGCGCGTATTGCGCAGACAACGCGTGTTGGCCGTTTGGCTATTCGATCAATCGGAGAGCATGCGGGACGATCAGCGTGTGATCGCGGGAGAGTTCCGCAAGATCTACGAAGAGTTGCGTCTCGACACCGGTGAGTCAGGCCGGCGACGACGACGAAAGCCCGGCGACGTGTTGCTGACATCGGTTGCCGGGTTTGGCGAGCAGTTGACGTACCTCACTCCTGAGCCGACCGCTGACATCGACGCGATTCAGACGGCTATCGAGAACATCGAAATCGATGAGACCGGTCGAGAAAATGTCTGCCAGGCAATTTCCGCTGTGATCGATAAGTATCGGGAGTTGGTCAATCGGCAAAAACGCAAACTGATGATCATCGTCGTTTCCGACGAGTCGGGAGACGACGGCGAGTTTGTGGAAGAAACGATCGCCAAGGCCCAGCGGTCGAAAGTGCCCATCTATGTGATGGGCCGAGAAGCGATCTTCGGCTATCCCACGGCACGGATCCGTTGGGTCGATCCCGAATATGGGCTACCGTTCTGGAGACCCTTGCGCCGCGGTCCCGAGACCGCGCGTGTCGAATGCCTGCAATGGGACGGGTTGCACCGCCGCTGGGACTCTTTCTCGAGCGGTTTCGGTCCGTACGAACAAGTCCGCATGGCGCGGGAAACCGGCGGAATCTTCTTCTTGCTGCCGGGTGACGAGCGCAACCTTGCCGGTGCCGGCGCACACGAGAAACGCCGCTTCGACTTTCTCGACATGAAGGAGTATCGACCGCTGTTGCTCACGCGAGACGAATACGACCAGGCGACTCGGCAGAGTCGCTTTCGGCAGACGATTGTACGGGTCATCGAGCGACTCGATCCTAAGACCGATCCCGAACTCGAGATTCGCCAGAATTGGTATCCCTTGGAACCTGAGTTGTTCCGCGCCGAAGCGACGACACAGGTGGTCCGGGCTGCCCGGGCGATGTTCCTGCTGAACCAGGTAGTCCCCATCCTCGACGAAGTCGCCACGTTGCGGAACCGAGAGGCTTCACAGCGGTGGCGTGCGAGCTACGATCTGTTGGTGGCCCAATGCCTTTGCTATCGTGTGCGGCTGTTTCAGTATCTGCTGGCGATGGATCGGC
>JBGTRP010000011.1:0-25465 GCA_041940685.1 Acanthopleuribacteraceae bacterium | reverse complement strand
AGGGTCTTATGGCCAAGAATCTCGGCGATCTCGGCCAGGCTCGCGCCGTTCATGGCAAAGTAGGAGGCCGCGCTGTGGCGCAGGTCATGAAATCGAAAGTCCTCGATTCCCGCCCGGCGCAGAGCCGTATCCCAACCTCGCTTCAACTCCAATGGTTTGTTGGTCTTTCCAGGAAAAAGCAGGTCCGTACGCTTACCCTCCTCGGCGAGAAGCTCTTTCACCAAAACCAACGCCAACCCTTTCAGGGGAACCAGACGGCGTTCGTCGTTCTTGGTGTATTGAAACACCAACTGTTCCCGGTCCAGATCGATATCCTGGCGTTGCAGGTTCAGGATCTCACCGCGCCGGCCGCCGGTGGACAGGGCAACCACCACGATGGGATACAACAAGGGTTGCTTGCTCTCCCGGCAGGCACTCAACAACCGAGCCCGTTCCTCATCGGAGAGGAAGCGGGTTCGGCCCCGTGGTTCCTTGCGTTGCTTTATGCGGGAGCAAGGGTTTTCTGACACCCACTCCCATTCATCGCGCGCCACGGAAAACACATGGCTCAAAATGGCAAGATACCGATTCATGGTCGAATCGGTTAAGGGTTCCCCGCGTCCTTTGGGACCACGAGCCAGAATGTCTCGCGTTTTCACAATACGCGCGGCGGTTATTTCGTCCAGCGGGAACCTGCCCAGCGCCTTTTTCCAACGCAGGAGCTGTTTGGTTTGGGTGTAGACGGTCGAGGATTTCTTGGTGGGCATTATTTCCAAAAGGTAGCGGTCCACTAAATCGGCAAACCGCCGCTTCTGGGAACTCTTCCCTGGAAAATGGATGCCCTCACGAATATCGGACTCAGCCTTCTGAGCCCAGCGCCGCGCATCGGAGAGGCGTGAAAAGCTTCTCGTCAGGGTCGGCATCGATTTCACGCGGATGCGAACACGGTAGGTGGTCTTCCCATCACGGGAGACTCTCTTATCAAAAACGGCCATGGCAACGAACCTCCTATATCGATTGGTCCAATCGGTGGTCCATTCGAAACAGTGGAGTGTTTCGAATTACTGGACCATCAGTGGACCACGAGGTCAGTTGCCGTTATCCTTCGAGCGCCGTCCAAAAACGCCAACCCATGGTAACACATAACTTAGGGCTGGTACGCCCGGAGGGATTCGAACCCCCGACCTCCGGATTAGGAATCCGCTGCTCTATCCTACTGAGCTACGGGCGCTTGCTTGGGTTGATCGGGTATTAGCGGGATATTCGCCAGTGGGCGCGGAGGGTTGCTTGCATTGACCCTTCGACCCATCTGGCGCGCGCACCATTTTGCTCGGCTCTTGGCGAAAAGTCAACCCGAGGCAAGACCACCTTTGGCTTCCTTTCCGTCATGTGAGAACTGGATTGGCAAAGACGGGCCGCCCAGTAAACAATGTAAACTCGTTTGCAGGCGTAATTGGAAAGCTTGACAACCGTCCGGATTCTCTTTTAGTTTGAAGCATTCCCACGGGGAAGTCGCGACGACCCATTCACGCCGGAACGCCATGCCGGGTCCGCAACCCGACTTGCCCTTTGGCGCTCCTGTCCATCTTCGCCGTGGGATTCCGAGGTGACGCCGTGGCACGTTCGATTCGCGTCAGTTTGTTGTCCAACCTGATGGTTCTCATTCTGGTGCTGGGACTCTCCATCATGGCTGCAACCTTTTTGGGTAGCCGCGGCAAGCTGGAGGCCCTTTCGCGTTCGCTTACCAGCCAAGCCCTAGACCGGACCGAGAGCGAGCTTTTTCATTTTTTCGAACCCGTAAGCCGCGGGCTGGACATGGTTCGGCTTTGGGGCCAAACCGGGCATTTGGAAGTCGAAAATTCAGAGGCCTTGAACCGACTTTTCATCCCGCTGTTACAGCAGTACCTCCAAATCACAGCCATTATGATCGCGGATTCCCGCGGTCGCGAGTATCTGCTGCTGCGGCGCGAGGGCTATTGGGTCAATCGGGAAACGCGGCAGGACGAATGGGGTGACCGTTGCCGCTGGCTGGAATGGCGGCCGGGCCAGGCGGCGCCTGTCATTTCCTGGGAAGATTTGGGCTATGATCCTCGCACCCGACCCTGGTTCCAGGCCGCCATGCATCAGGGCGAGGCGCCCCCGGCCGCGCCATCGAGGGAAAAGCTCGACGGCCGAATTCACTGGACCGAACCCTATTCGTTTTTTACCACCGAGGATCCCGGCATCACCGCATCCAGCCGCGTCCGCGCCCCCAATGGTCAGGAATGGGTCATTGGGTTCGATGTTTTGCTAAGCGATATTTCCGGCTTTACAACAAACATGCGGTTGGGCGGCCAGGGTCGGGTCTTTGTGCTCACGGAAGACCATCGCTTCATCGGGCTGCCCTCGACGCCGGGGCTGGAAGACCCCGACAGGCGCAAGGCCGCCTTGTTGAAGCGCCCCCAAGAGCTGGGCCTGACGACCGCGGTCGATATGATCGCGGCCTTACAACAGCCGGACGGCCCGGGAGAAACGGCCAAGCGCTTCTATAGCGAAGGCCTTGCCTGGTGGGGTCAGGCCCGCCGCTTTTCGCTGACGCCGGAGCGGGCTTTCCACCTCGCGGTAGCCATCCCGGAAACGCAGTTGTTGGGCGGCCTCAACCGGGTGCGGGTCCTGATTATTCTGGTTACCCTGGGTGTGCTTTCTCTTGCCATCTGGCGCGCTTTTGCCATGGCGGGCCGTTTCTCCAGGCCTCTGGAAGCCCTGGCCCGACAAAGCGACCGCATCAGCCACGGCAATTTTGAAAGGGGCGAAACCTTTTCCTGTTCGGTGCGCGAGGTTCGTCAATTGGCGGAGGCGCATGAACGCATGCGCGAGGGCTTGCAGTCGCTAGTGAAGCTGGAAAACGATCTCAAGCTGGCCAAACGCATTCAGCAAAACACCTTCCCCGAGGAGCTTCCCCACCTGCCCGGCTACGAGCTCGCCGCCTGGGGCGAACCCGCGGAGGAGACGGGCGGCGACACCTATGATGTGATCGGCATACACCATCCGAACAAGGAGGCCGCGCAAAGGGGCGAAGCCGCGCGCGCGGTGCTGTTGCTGGCGGATGCCACGGGCCATGGCATCGGCCCCGCGCTTTCCGTAACCCAGGTACGCTCCATGCTGCAAATGGCGATCCGCATGCAGGCCCCGTTGGCGAGCATCGCCCGCCACATGAACGACCAACTCTGCATGGATCTGCCAAATGACCGCTTCATCACGGCCTGGCTTGGCGATCTGGACACCCGCAACCACCTGCTCCAGGGTTACAGCGCGGGCCAGGGACCGATTCTGCTCTTTCGCAAGGACGCGGCCGAGGCGGTCCAGGTGGAGGTCGATGCGCCGCCTTTTGGTATTGTTTCGGATTTGGAGATCGTTCTGGCCGAGCCTATTTCCCTACGGCCCGGCGATGTGTTCGCGGTACTGTCGGACGGCTTTTTTGAGGCGGAAAACCCCGTGGGCGAATTTTTCGGAGAAGAGCGCGTGGTATCCCTGATCCAACGGCATCGCGGGGAATCCACCCGTTCCATTCTGGATGCGCTGCGCGCGGAGGTACACGCGTTCGCGAGGGGCCGCCAGGCCGATGACGACCGCACCGCCATCCTGATCAAGAGGTTGGAATCCAGCGGTTTGTAAGGCCATTCGCGAGCCTCACGAGAATCGGGCCCCAGTCCGGGTTTCGGGGTGACAAGCGGCGCGGACGCATGGTGTAATAGGGAAATCTTTTACATGGCCGGGGACTTCTAAGTTCTCCTGGAAAGGGAAGCCCCACCCGCCACCCGGCCCAACGAGCCCAGAAGAGGCGCCCATGACAGTTAAACCACTGGATCAACTTGACTTGAACAAAAAAACCGTTCTCCTGCGAGTCGACTATAACGTGCCCCAGGACGAGGAAGGCCGCATCACCGACGATGCCCGCATGCGCGCCTCCCTGCCCACGCTGGAACATCTGCTGGAACGCGGTTGCCGCGTGAGGTTAATGTCCCACCTCGGCCGGCCCAAGGAAGCTTACGATCCCCGTTACTCGCTGGCGCCCGTGGCAAAGCATCTGAGCGGTCTGATCGGCCAAAATGTCGGCTTGCTCTCCGAGCCCACGGCCACGCCCGGCAAGGGAAGGGTGCAATTGCTGGAAAATCTGCGCTTCTGGCCCGGCGAGACCGCCAATGATCGGGAGTTTGCCGCGGATCTTGCTCGGCTCGGAGAGGTCTACGTCAACGATGCCTTTGGCGCGGCCCATCGCGCCCATGCCTCGATTGCCGCGGTATGCGAGTTTTTCGAACAAAAAGGCGCCGGCAAGTTGCTAATGAAGGAGATCCATTACCTGGAGGAATCGCTCAAAAATCCGCAACGGCCTTTTCTGGCGATTTTAGGCGGCAGCAAGGTTTCCGATAAGCTCAAGCTGATCAAGAATCTTCTGAATAAGGTCGATCAGCTCATGATCGGGGGCGCCATGAGCTATACATTTTTAAAGGCCAAGGGCGTACCCGTGGGTAACTCGCGGGTGGAGGACGACTTCCTGGAGGAGGCGCGATCGCTGATCTCGGCCTGTGAGCGAAAGGGTATCGATCTGCTTCTGCCGTTGGATCACTTAACCGCGGCGACCTTCGCCGAGGATGCCCAAGCATTGATTACACTGGACGAGGACATCGACAAGGATCAAATGGGTTTGGACATCGGACCAGAAACCATCCATCTTTACACGAGCACGGTTTTGGAAGCCAAAACCGTGGTCTGGAACGGGCCCATGGGGGTTTTCGAGTGGGAGCCCTTTTCCACGGGTACGATTTCGGTGGCCGAGGCCATGGCGGAAACCGGGGCCCTGACCATTGTGGGTGGCGGCGATTCCGTGGCCGCGATCCATCAGGCTGGCGTCGAGGACAAGATTACCCATATTTCCACGGGCGGCGGCGCCTCGCTCGAATTGTTGGGCGGCAACCGACTTCCCGGAATCGCCGCGCTGGAGAGCTGATGTGAGTAAAACCATGGTTTTGGGCAATTGGAAATCCCATGGCGATCCCGCCATGATGTACGAATTCGCAAACGCCTTTCACGAGCTGGTCCCCGAACTCGCCGCGGAAACGGTTTGCGGCATCGCCGTTCCCTTTCATCTGCTACCCTTTTCCGGACCCTTGCGGGGCCTCGCGATCGGAGCCCAGAACGTCTCTGCTTTCGGAGAGGGCGCCTTTACCGGCGAGATCCACGCGGATATGTTGCGCGGCGCGGGCTGCGAGTTCTGTCTCGTGGGCCACTCGGAGCGGCGTCAGCTCCTGGGTGAATCGGTGGAGGACAGCGCGGCCAAGCTCGACCGTTTGTTACACGCGAGCATTCCAGCGGTTCTTTGCATCGGCGAAACCCTACCGGAGCGGGAGTCGGGCGTTTGGCTGGATGTGCTCGCTCAACAGTTGGAACCCGTAAAAGCTCTGGAATCCACGGAAACCCTGGCCGTTGCCTACGAACCCGTGTGGGCGATCGGAACGGGAGTGGCCGCCCAACCCCGGGACGTGGCCGAGACTCATGACCGCATTCGGGAGATGTTGCCATCGGCGGAGATCCCCATTCTCTACGGCGGTAGCGTGAAGCCGGGCAACGCCTCCGAGCTGGCATCCATCGGCGAAGTGGGTGGTTTCCTGATTGGCGGAGCAAGCCTAAAGCCGGCTGATTTTGCGGAAATCCTGCAAAGCTTTGTCAAAGCAAAGCAGCCCTGAGTCCCTGCCAGGATCCTCTTTTTCATAAGGAACCGACCCTCCCCACGGATAGACTTCCGCACGGCCCGCATCTTTAATTGCCAAGCATCCCGCATTCGTTTCCCAAGAGGTACCCCATGCTTTTTTTGATTCCCTTTCTGTTATTCGGTTTCCAGCCCACCGACATCCACACTCTTGGCAATCCGGATGTGGTTCGGCCAACGCATCTCTCCCTGGACCTGCAATTGAACTTCGAGAAGAAAACGATCATCGGACGCTGCGAATTAACCCTCGATTACCCGGGAGGAAAGTCATCGGCCGAGGTTTTGGATCTGGACACCTCTGGCCTGGTTATCCAGGAGGTGCGGGTCGTTCCCGGCGATGAGTTGCTGAAATTCGGGATCGGTCCGCATCAGCAAATTTTAGGCGAACGCCTGCGCATTCCTTTACCGGAGGAAAAACCGGAACGAATCGCGATCACCTATATGACCAGGCCCGATGCTGGCGCCGTGCAGTGGCTTTCACGGGAAATGACAACCTCCAAGAAGATGCCCTTCCTTTTCACCCAGTCCCAGTCCATCCTGGCCCGAACCTGGATTCCCTGCGTGGACAGCCCCGGCGCGCGGGTCAGTTACGACGCGGTGGTGCGGGCGCCCAGGGGGATGACCGCGGTCATGAGCGCCGAGCACGGCAAGCACGATCCGGAGCAGGGCGTGTTTCGCTTCGAGCTCAAGCAGACGATTCCGCCTTATTTGATCGCACTCGCCGCGGGTGAATTGGAATTCCGCAAGCTCTCCAAACGGACCGGAGTTTACGCGGAACCCGCGGTCCTGGAAAAGGCGGCCTGGGAGTTCGCGGACATGGAGCGCATGATATCGGTAACCGAGAATCTCTACGGAGGCTACCGTTGGGGTCGCTGGGACACCATCGTGCTACCGCCCAGCTTTCCATTCGGCGGCATGGAAAACCCGCTGTTGACCTTCGCCACGCCCACGATCATCGCGGGTGACCGCAGCCTGGTCAGCCTCATGGCGCACGAGTTGGCGCACTCCTGGTCGGGCAACCTGGTGACCAACGCCACCTGGTCGGATTTTTGGCTGAACGAGGGCATCACCACCTATATTGAAAGGCGCATCGTGGAAGCGCTGTACGGCCACGAAATCGCCAAGATGCAAAAGCTGTTGGGACAGCGGGACCTGGCCGAAGAGGTGACCTCGCTCAACCAATCCAACCCCAAGGACACGATGTTGTTCATCGACCTGGCCGGCCGGGATCCCGACGATGGCTTTACCCAAATACCCTACGAAAAAGGCGCCAATTTCCTCGTGGTTTTAGAGCACCATTTCGGCCGCAAGAAATTTGACGCCTTCCTGAAACGCTATTTCCAGCGGTTCAGCTTCCAGAGCATCTCCACCGCCCAATTCCTAAAGTATTTGAAGCATGAGCTTTTTCAAGATAATTCCCAGGCCTGGAACGAGCTCAAAGTCGAAGAATGGGTCTACCAACAAGGCATCCCCGATAACATGGTCGTCCCCAAATCGAACAAGTTCGCGCGTACCCGGGCCGCGGCGAAGTACTTTGTGGAAAACGGCAAGCTGGAGAACATCCGCAAAAGCCAGTGGATCACGGCCGAGTGGCTGGACTTTCTCAACAGTTTGCCCGCCAAACTGAGCCATGAACGCATGGACCAATTGGAACGCGCCTTCCACCTCTCCAAGAATGGGAACTCGGAGATTCTGTTTGCCTGGCTTCTGATCAGCGTACACAACAGTTACCAGCCGGCCTACCCAGCCCTGGAGGATTTCCTCACCCGCCAGGGCCGTCGCAAATTCCTGAAGCCGCTCTACGAGGCCATGTGGGCCAATGAGGACACCCGGGAGATGAGCAAGCGAATCTATCAAAAAGCCCGAGCGGGTTACCACCCGATCTCCGCGAGCGCCATCGACGCCATCGTGAAGTAAGGGGCATCAGAGCTCCAGGGCTCTAGGAGCCATCGCCCCAAACCACCTTATCGCCGGGCTTTTTTGTGTTGCCGCGGCGGAGAATAGGCTCCGGTCATAACGAGTTGGGTGACCAGATGATCGAGCAAGAGGCGGCGATCCATGGCCGCGGACTTGAGACGGTCATCGGTGGCTTTCATGAGTTGGAACGCTTGGCGCAACTCGTAGTCGCTGAAGGCCGCCTGCTGGCGCATGAGGGTTTCAGCCACGCGGGGCGGTACGCCCACCGCCTGGGAAATGCGGCCCGGTTCGCGGACGCCCTTAACCATCAGCACCTTGACCACAAAAAGTTGGCGCAGGAACATGTTAATGGTGGATAAGAGGCCGATGGGCTCCTCGCCGCTATCTAAAATATCATTCATTTTCACCAGGGCGCCGGCAAGATCGCGGTTGGCCAGGAAATCGTTGAGCTCCCAACGGGTCACCTGCCGCGTGCGGCCCAGGAGACCGGCCACGTCGTCGGCCTCGATTTCCGTGGAGCCCAATTTGTAAAGGCTCAGCTTATCCAACTCGCGGTGGACCCGTTCCAAGTCGTCACCGGTCATTTCCGCCACCAGGGCTACCGCATCCTCCCACAATCGCAAACCCATATCCAAGGCGAGATCGCGAATATAGCCGTTGAGCTCCCATCGCTTGGGCCGGGGGAAGTCCAGGTACCGGACATGGGGCAGGCGCAGGGAAAATATTTTTTTACGGCGATCCCCACTGGCAAAGCACAACGCCAGGCAAGAGGAATCGTTGCTTTTTTCGATATAGGCCAGGATCGCTTTCAGATCCTTCTGAACCCATTGCTCGCAGCCCTCCACCACGAGCAAGCGGCGGTCGGCCATCATGGGAAGGGTCGCGGCCTTGTCCGATACCGCCACGCCGCTGATTTCCGCGGCTTGTAGATGGTCAAAATTGAAATCGACCAGGGAAGGATCGATCAGCTTGCGCTGCAGTTGGTCCAGGAATTTATTGCGCGCCCAGTCCTCCTCTCCGGTCAGAATATAGACGGGTGCGATTTTACCTTGCTCAATATCGCGGGCGGCGGCTTTCCAGGAATTATTCAAGGGCCCTCTCCAGTTCGGAAATCGCCAGTGTAATATTGGTGATTACCAGGTCAGAGATCGTCCTGAAAGCGTTGTCCTGAACGAAAACGGCCTCATCGCGGTATTCATTGGCGGTAATGGAGATGTTGTACTGATCGGAGAACTGGTAATTCTCCAGACCCCATAGGCGTTGTCCCTCGCGGTCGAGCAGGGTGAAGTTGGCTCGCAGGGTGAATTGCAGCCGGCTGGTGCGCCCATCCGCGCCGGTGGCAATGATGCTCTCGCTGTATTCCAATATCTCGCTTTGCAGCCTCAAATCGCCGGTTTCATCGGTTGGCCGCAAGGTAGAACCCGCCAGGCAGCGCTCGATCAGGGCGTCTCGCAGTCGCACTCTCAGACCCCACGACTCCAGTTGCGATTTCACCGGTTCGATGGCAAGCGTGGCATAGCGTCCGGAAGACCAACCCACCGTTTTATAGCCGCATGACCAAGCGATCAGCGCCAACAACAACCAAGCCCATTTCCACATGGGGCAGAGCTTACCATGGATTCATGGCTGGCGATAAGCATTGATCCAGCGGCTCCGAGTTGCTAATCTATTGTACTTGGAGAGATTTTTATGCATTGGTTTTTTTTCAGTATTTTATTTCTACCGCACCTGGCTTTTGGCGCGGGTGAGGCCCGGCCCGAGGATATCGATCCGGGTTTGGTCGAGTTGATTGAAAAGATTGATGAAAAAGCCGCTACCATCGAAACCCTGCACGCCCGTTTCCTGCAGCGCAAGGAGATCAGCCTGCTGAAGGAGCCCATTGAAAAAGAAGGGGATTTTTATCTGAAGAAGCCGGATGGCATTCGGCTACAATTTGATCCCGAGGAAGACCTCGCGATCATCATGAACAACGATGAAATGGTCGCCATCTCCCACAACGCCAAACGCGCCGACAGGGTAAAGCTCAAGAAGCGGCGCGGCGAGTTGGCGCAAAGAATCCTTTCCGACAAATTGAACGTCATGCTGAACTATTTTACGGTCACCCGAGCCGTCAAGACCGATGGCAGCGGCGGCCAGCGGCTGGTGCTCGAACCCAGCAAGCGCAAGGTCAAGAAAAAGTTCCAGGAGCTTCAAATTTGGGTGAACGAGGATTTTCTGATCTACCGCATTAAGGTCACCTCCAGGGATGGGGACATCAACGAGTTGATGCTCAAGGATATCCGCCTCAACGAGGCATTGAAAACCGAGCTTTTCGATACAAGCGTGCCCGAGGACTATGAATTGGGCGACCGGATGGAATTTATTTTCGGCGCGGGCATTGCCTTCTAGGCAGTTCCCGGGAGGCGCTCGCCGCCCGCCATTGACCACCCACTGATTCGGGCCGTCGGGCCTAGCGAGGCGGCTGGACATGCTGATCTACCAGGGCGAGGGCGTGAGCCTCAAATACCGCCCGAGGCTGAAGATTACCGAAACGTTCTACTCCCTACAGGGCGAGGGTCTTCATTCCGGCTTGCCCTGCGTCTTCATCCGGCTGACCGGCTGCGCCTTGCGCTGTCATTACTGCGATACGGCCTACGCGTTCTACGGCGGCCAATGGCGCTCTTTTGAGGAGTTGCAGCAATTTGTGGATGAGAAGGGCGCGCGATTGGTGCAAATCACCGGGGGCGAGCCGCTCCACCAACCCGCGGTTTGGCCCTTCGTGGCGCAATTGATTGAAAAGGGTTACCAGCCGCTGATCGAGACCAGCGGGGCGGTTTCGGTTCGCGGCCTCCATCCGGGAGCGCATATTGTTTTGGACATCAAAACGCCCGAAAGCGGCGAGTCCGACCGCATGCTGTGGGAGAACCTGGCTTTCTTGAAGCCCAGCGATGAGTTGAAATTCGTGGTCTGTTCGCTAGAAGATTTGGACTGGTCGCTCGCAAAGATCGCCGAACTGAGGCTGGACCGGCGTTTTCAGGTGCTGATTTCGCCCGTGGCCGAGATCCGCGACAAACGCCCCTACGCGGAACGGGTGCTGGCCAGTGGATTGAGGCCGCGTTTTCAGGTGCAGTTACACAAAACGATTTGGGGGGAGGAAAGCGGACGATGAGAGAGCTCGCGGTGGTATTGGCCAGCGGCGGCATGGATTCCTGTGTATGCGCCGCCCTGGCCGCGGCGGATCACGATCTCGCCATGTTGCACGTGGGTTACGGTCAGCGGACGCGGCATCGCGAGGCGCGGGCCTTTGGCGATATCGCCGATTTCTACAAGGCAAAAATGCGCCTGATCACCTCCCTGGACCACTTGCAGCAAATCGGCGGTTCCTCTCTGACGGATCCGGGTATGGCGATAGGAGACGCGGACCTGGAGCAGGACAGCGTTCCCACCTCTTATGTTCCCTTCCGCAATGCGCATCTGCTGGCGATCGCAACCTCTTGGGCCGAGGTCATCGGCGCGACCCGTATCTTTTTCGGCGCAGTGGAGGAGGACTCCTCGGGTTACCCGGACTGCCGCGAGGCGTTCGTCGAAGCCTATAACCGGCTCGTCGACATCGGCACCAAACCCGAAACCCGCATCCGGGTGATCACCCCGCTGATTCAGTTGAGTAAGGCGGAAATCGTCAAGCTCGGCCTGAAACTCGGCGCGCCGCTCGGCCTGAGCTGGTCCTGCTACCGATCCGAGGAGAGCGCCTGCGGTCGTTGTGATTCCTGCGCCCTGCGCCTGCGCGGATTCGCACGCGCGGGCCAACGCGACCCTATCCCCTACCGGGACGACCTATGCCGCAAGCGCTACCTTTAAACCGTCGGCTCAACACTGCGGCAATGGCGGCCTCGAGGCGACGAAAATGCGCAACCGGCTCGGCTTATTCCACTTGTGCATTTTTATCCCGATAGAACCGCCAAGTCTATTGGTCACCGATGCTTTCTCCCCGGCAAGGCCATAGGGTAATCCCCCCTTTTTCAGCGGCTTAGACCTTTTGCAAAGATGGGGTTCGGCAAACTCATTGCACTTCCCCCCTCCGCCGCTTTGAGCGGTAATAATTTGGGAGGCGCGGGATGCAATACAAAATTGTCCATTTTCTCAAGGAGCCGTTCTATTTTGAGGATCGCGAAAGGGGGCGGCAGAACCGCGAACCCGCCTTCTCCTTATTAGAGCTATTGATGGTGATCGCGATTTCCACCTTGCTGTTCACCCTCGCCCTGCCCCCGCTCGCCCATCAGGCGCGGGATGCGCATATGAGAAGCTTTGCGGCCAAATTGAGCGCAAACCTCGGCATGGCCAGGCGCTATGCACAAATTGCCGGGACATCGGTGAAATTGGATTTTACCGAGACGCAAGATTACCGCTTCCAGGTACTGGTTGATTTGGGCAATGACCAGTGGAGACCCTTGATCCAAAATATCGCTCAATCCGGTTATGGCGAGCGCATCCGCAACCAATTACCCGCCTCGGCGCTTCCCCATCCCACGCAAAACAAGATGTTGACAACTCCGCTCAGCTCGAACCACGCGCCCTTCCTGATTTTTGGGCCCAGGGGGTCGAGCAGCGGAACGCTCGTGTTTTCCGATGGCGGGAATCGCGCGGTTTGCGCGGTAATCTCCAGCCAGACCGCGCGGATCCGGGTTTATTTATGGCGAGCCACGGATCAATCCTGGCAACAGTTTTTCTAGCAAAATCCGGATCCTGGTAACGCGGATTCGGTCATGGGGAGTGTAAAATCATTCCATGATTTTTCGGATAATAGAATGTCTGCGGGGATGGCTGATGCCCTTTCCCTTCTGGATTAAGGATCTGGGAAAACGCGGCGAGTACCTGGCCCGCCGGCATTACCACCGGCGCGGGTTTCATTTGGTCGAACGCAATTGGCGCCACGGCAAGGGAGAAATCGACCTCATCATGGCCCATCATCGCTTGCTGGTGTTTGTGGAGGTGAAAACCCGGACCTACCGTGCGGACCAAAGGCCGGGAGACACCCTGGGTCACGAACAGGAACGGCGGTTGCAAGCATTGGCCCGGGCCTATGTGTCCCGCTGGCGGGAGGTGGAGATTCCCTGGGGTTTTCACCTGATCGTCATTCGAATCGGAGGCGGCAGGCTGTTTTCGCTTCACCGGGCGACCATTCGCTGACGAACGCTTGGAGTCCGCGGCCGGGAAGGCGGCTCCCGGCATGATTTTCGAAGGCTTTCAAACAGCTACATCTTTCCATTTCTAGGTGTTTGCATGCGTGCCTTTCTGTGTTTTAATGGTCGGTTACGATCTTCTAAAATTGTCAAAGTTTGGATAGGCTAAAATTGATAAGGGAAAAGTTTGAACGGATATGAGCGAAAACAAACAGATCGGCCGCTACCTAGTCCAGAGCCTTCTGGGCGAAGGCGCCATGGGCAAGGTGTACAGGGCTGAAGATCCCCTCATCAATCGAACGGTCGCCATTAAAACCGTCAAGCTCGACCCCTCGCGCAACGAGGAGGAGAACAAGGAGTTTTATGACCGCTTTTACCAGGAAGCGCGCATCAGCGGACATTTGCATCACCCCAACATCGTCAGCATCTTCGACGTGGGCAAACAGGGCGACGTTCCCTATATCGCCATGGAGTACGTGGAGGGCCTGACCCTGGACCGCGTGCTCGGCAGGGAACCGAGGCCCTCGGTGGGCGAGGTGTTGAACATCATCGTTCAGGTGGCGAACGCGCTGGACTTCGCCCATTCCAAGGGCATTGTCCACCGGGACTTGAAGCCCGCCAACATCATGGTCACCGCGGATGGCAACGCCAAGATCATGGACTTCGGCATTGCCAAAATGAGCGGCTCCAACCTGACCCAAACCGGCGTTTTTTTAGGAACGCCCAGTTATAGCAGCCCCGAGCAGATCAAGGAAGGCCAGGTCGATCACCGATCCGATATCTTTTCCTTCGGCATCCTCGCCCATGAGACGCTCACCGGCCACGTCCCCTTTCCCGGTCAAAGCATCAACGCGATTTTGTACAAAATCGCCAACGAACCACCCGCCGCGCCCCCCAATTTAAGTCACTTTCCTCTTAGCGTACCGGCCTGGCGGCATGTCATCGGGAAGGTCCTGGACAAGAATCCCGAGAAGCGCTATCAAAAGGCCACCGAGTTCGTGGAAGCCCTACTGAAGTGTTTCGACCTGCCGGAAAAGGAAATGGAAAAGTTTGCGATCGGTCCCTCGGCGGGGCTCAAGTCGACCGGCGCTACTCCGCGCGCCATCCAAAAAAACCTGCGGCGTTCGGATTTCGAACTCGCACAGGCCTCGCAAAAAACGGTTTTAACGGGAAAGAACCCTACGCGCCGCTCCCACCCCGTCCTGTGGACGCTGGTGGTCCTGCTGTTTGTAACCGCCGCGGCCGCGGCCGTGCTGCATCAGCAGGACAAGCTGATGCCGTTGATCGACCGCGGGCGCGAAACGCTGGCGGCGCTCACGGAGAAAGAAGAGGTTCCGCAACCCACCCGCCTCGCCAAATCCTTTACCATCGACTCTCAACCCAAGGGGGCGGAGGTCTTCGTCAATGGCCAAAAGCTGGGCACCACGCCTTTCCCCTTTACCTGGGAGGGCAATGCCGCGGATCGCATGGATTTGCGGCTGAACCTGGAGGGGTACCAGTCCGCCGAGCGCTCACTGACCCTGAACCTGGACCTACAGCCCAGCTACTTTTTCGAAATGGAAGCGGTGGGCATTGCGCGAGAGGTCACATCCGAGCCCGAGAGCGCAACCGTAATCGTGGATGGAGAGTCCGTGGGAAACACCCCCTTGACGCTGGAATGGGTAACCGGGCAAAGTTATCGCGTTCAGGTCGAAAAGGATGGGTATTTAGGCGGGAACCGAACCTATGTGGAGGGCGAAAGCGAAACTCAGTTGCTCCACTTCACCCTCAAACCCGCGCCGCCCCCCGGCTCCCTGAGAGTGCAAACCGCCATGGATGACTTACGGGTGACCATTAACGGACGCAATTACGACCGGAGCGTGGTCAAGGTTCCCGCGGGAACTTACGAGGTGCGCCTCCGCTCGGCCGCTTATTTCTTCGACCAAACCTTGGAAAAGGTTAGGATAAACGCGGGCGAGGTGCGCGAGATCGAAACCCCGGCGATCATCACCATCCCCAAACTTGATTTTATCGGTGGCTTCGTCAAGGTGAAGATCAATGGCCGATTCGTGAAAAGGGGCGATGAAATCGATACCACACCCCTCGTAGATTTACGAATCGCCGCGGGAACCCATCGTTTTGAATTTATTGGCCAAGATGATAATATTATCGCCCAACGAACCCTAGAGGTAGCGCGAAGTGAATCTATTATTATTTCCACAGATCATTAGTATCTTTCTGTTTTCGCCCCCTCATTTTCAAGATCAAGCCGAGCGCCTTTTCGAAAACGCGAACACCTTTCTCACCGCCGGCAAATACAAAGAGGCGCTCGCGGATTTCCAAAATATCGCCGCCAATTACAGCG
The DNA here is from genome assembly GCA_041940685.1 of Acanthopleuribacteraceae bacterium. Lineage (GTDB taxonomy): Bacteria > Acidobacteriota > Holophagae > Acanthopleuribacterales > Acanthopleuribacteraceae > JBGTRP01. The sequence goes on along the minus strand of JBGTRP010000011.1, from coordinate 10,320 downwards.
ACACGGAATGGGCGCCCAAGGCCCTGTTGGAAATCGGCAACTACCACCTGAACATTCAAAACGAACCGGGCGAAGCTCTGATCTACTACACGCGCATCCAGAAGGATTACCCACGGAGCGAGGTAGCGCCCGCGGCTTTTTACGCCAAGGCCGTGATCGTGGACCGGGAGGGAAGCTCTACCGCCGAATTGGAAGGCGCGGTCGCCGATTTGATCCGCATGGCCACGCTCTACCCCGACAGCCCCTGGAACAAGGGCGCGTTGTTCCTATTCGGCAAATTGTCCATGCGCCTCAAGGATTACGAAACCAGCCTGAGCTATTTTCAGCGGTTAGAGTTCAACCACCCCAAATCCGAGCACCTTCCCCTGGCCCTGCTGCTGAGCGCCCGGGTCGCCTATTTGAAGGGGGCCCAGGGCCATGCCGCCATGACGCTCGCCCGATTACAGAGCCTCTTCCCCAATTCACCCGAGGCCCGGCTCGCGGCCGCCTACCTTCGTCTTTTGGATCGGTTCAGCGCGCCTTCCCCTAAGCTGGAGCTGGACCAAAACTTTTTCGGCGCCCGGCCCAAGGCTTTTCAGAACCCCGCTGCCGTAGCCGTGAGCCGGAATGACCTGGTGGCCATCAAAGACCAGCAGGGCGCCCATTTTGCCGCCCTGGGCGCGGATGGCCGGCCCATGACCCTTTCCTCAAGGGATATCGTCGGGTTTTGCAGGGACCGCGAGGGAGAAATACTGCTGGTCTACAAAAATCGCCTGGCCAACAAGGAAGGCACCCTGCCTTTTCCCGCGCTCACCTACCAGGGTAGCCCGATCCGCGATATCCGCTCCGCGGCGCTGGACGGGTTCGGCCGCGTGTTCATCGTGGACGGCAACGAGCGGGATCTGCTCGTCTACTCCAAAACCGGCGAGCTCATCAAAAGTTTCTCGCTAAACAAACCGAGCGCCGTGCGGATCTTTGCCGACGATATCTATGTGCTCAACAACAACGATCGCATCGACAGCTATGACAGCGCTTTCGCATTGCGCGAAAGCGGGGTGATGGGCGCGAGCTCTGTTACAGATTTCGACTTCGACCCTTTCGGCAACCTATACGTGCTTTCCGACAAGGGCTCTCAGGTGAAGATTTACAGCCATGGCGGTGAGGTCAAGATCACCGCCAATCTCAAAAGCGGAACCTTCCCGCTCAAGCAGGCCCAAGCCATCGGCGTCGACGCCTCGGGCGCGGTCTACCTGTGCGGCCGCAGGGACGGCGCCGTCTACCGTTTTCAATAGCAATTGAGGTGACCCATGCTCGTTGGCTTCTGCCTGCTTCTTTTGCCGATCTCCTTTCAAGGGGAAGAAATTACCTCCGAGGACCTGGACGCCTTTACCATTCAGGACCATTTCGCCGAGGCTCTCGACAAGTTCAACACCATCCAACGAAGCGATTCTGCGCCGCTTTTTCAAAAAATTATCGACGTTTTGGAGACCCGCTCGGAGCTGAACGAGGACGAGCGGCTCATTTTGACAGAAAGCCTGAAATACCAGGGCGTCAATACCTTTCCCGATGAGACCGAGGCCTATTTCCGCAAGTTGATTCAGGTCGCGCCGGCCTATGAAATCGACGCCAAGGACATTTCCCCGAAAATCGTGGCCGTCTTCGACCGGTTGCGCAAGGAAATGGTGGGCTTTATGCGCGTCAACGCGGTGGACGCCGCCACGGGCCGCACGCTGGAGGGCGCGACCCTCGTGGTGGACGGCCAATCCGTGGGCGCCATTCTGCTCCGCAACAATGTCTTCCCCACGCTCGCGGGAAGCCGAAACGTGGAAATTCAAAAGGCCAATTACGAAACCTACAGCGAATCCGTTCAAATACCTGCCGATCAAGAGAACACTCTCCAGGCGACGCTTTTCCGCAACGCCTCGGAATTGGTGTTCGTCACCTTTCCGTCCAACGCGGAGGTATTCTTGAACGACCTCAGCCGCGGCAATACGGAGGAAACCGTGCCCGGCGGCTATCGGGCTCAACTGGCCGAGGAAGGGATCGCCCTCGAAGATGCCGGCGCGGTCACCATCAACAACCTCGCCGAGGGCAGCTACACGGTCCGCTTCGAAAAGCCCTGTTTTCAGCCCAAGGTCTCCACGCTGGAAATCGACGCCAACAAGCAATGGCTCATCCGGCCTATCCGCCTGGAGCCCGCAAAAGCCTTCCTCAATGTGAGCACCGCGGGCGACGCCACGGGCATCGTTTTCCTCGGCCAGGAAAGGGTGGGCATCCTGCCGGTGGAGAACTATTTGGTCTGCCCGGGCAAATACGAACTCAAGGTGCGTTTTTCGGATGGGGAGTTCATCAAGAACCTCTCCTTCGAGGATGGTGAAACCAAGACCATCACGGCCGAGCCTCTGCCCTCCATCGTCTGGTTCGGCATCCAACGCGACGGGGAAGAAAGTCCGGCCGAAGATATCGACGGAATGCTGAACGGACTCACCACCTGGAACGTGCAGACGGTTGATCCTCATGACACCGCCCGCGTGCCCATCAACCCGTTTCCCGTTCTATTCGGCGGCCCGGAAATGTCGGATGAGAACCGCGCCATCTTTTCCGGTCAACCGCGCGGCGATTTGTACATGGCCGCACGGGTGGTGCGAAAGAAGGTGGTGATCCGCTACCTGGAGGTGGCGATCTGGACGCCGCTCAGCCGGAGCATCGCGGTCAAGTCTTTCGACTTTCGGGAATTGGACAAGTTCGAAAAGCTTTTGGCCTCCATCGACCATTTCCCCGAGATCATCCAACCCTGGCTGGGCATCCAAATCGCGAAACTACGCAACCAACCGGGATGTAAGGTCATCGAGGTTCATCCCAATGGGCCTCTCGCTGAGTTGGTGCGTCCGGGGGAGTTCATCCAAACCCTCAACGGCAATTTATTGCGCCATCCCGGTGAGCTCACTCAATTGAAGGGCGCAGAGCCCGTGTTGATGGCCGTCAATGATCGCGAGGTTCGCGCGCAACCGATGGCCAGCATTGCGGAGGTGCCATTCGATCCAGAGCTCGGCGCCCCGCGCGCCATGCTCGCCAAGCTCGAAAAATTGGCCAAATACCACCCCGACGCTCTGATCCGCAAAAGCGCCTTGTTCAACCAGGCTCGTTACCAATTCTTTCTGGGCGATTTCAAGGAAGCCTTCGATATTTTCTCCGAATTGAACCTGGATACTCCCTACGGCATCAACCAGGGCACGCTATATTTCTATCAGGGCCTTTGCTTCCGCCGTCTCAAACTGCCCGCGGAAGCCAATAACAGCTTCCAACAGGTGCTGGCCTACCCCAATGCTACACTGTTTAACGCTTACGGCCCCAAGGCCGCCTTCTGGGCCCAAGCCGAACTCACCAACGCCAACCAGTAACCCGAGTTTTTGCAAAGACCGCTTGCGCGTTCGCCGCCATTGCGAACACGCGAGATGAGGAGAACCCTTCCTTTATGCTGACCGACGCATTTATTCAAGACCTTCCCAAAACCGATCTGCATGTGCATCTGGACGGATCGCTTCGTCTGAAGACGTTGATCGAACTGGCAAAGGCGCAAGGCGTCGAACTGCCATCTTATGAGGAAGAGGGTTTGCGCGAGTTGGTGTTCAAGGAGGGATACCGCGACCTCAACGAATACCTGCACGGATTCATGTACACATGCGCGGTATTAAAAGATCCGGAGTCCCTGGAACGGGTTTCCTACGAACTGGCATGGGACAGCCTAAACGAAGGCGTCCGCTACCTGGAAGTGCGCTTCGCTCCCATGCTGCATGTCACCAAAACCATGGATTTGGAGGCCGTGCTCACCGCGGTGGACGCGGGTCTGCGGCGCGCAAAAAAGGAATTCAATGACCGTTTGCTGGCCGAACAAGATCCAAGCCCCCCTTTCGAATACGGCATGATCGTTTGCGCCATGCGCATGTTTACGGCCGGTTTCAGCCCTTACTATCAAAAGATCAGCGAATCCCATCCTTATATGCCGCCTCGCGCCTTGTACGGCCTGGCTTCCCAGGAATTGGCGCGCGGGATCATCGCGGTTCGGAACAAAACCCGCCTGCCCATCGTGGGGTTCGACCTCGCGGGCGCGGAACATGGCTATCCCGCCGAGGACCATAGCGAGGCTTTCGCCTACGTGCATCGCCACTTCATGAAAAAAACCGTTCACGCGGGGGAAGCCTATGGCCCGGAATCCATCTTTCAGGCCATTACCCGGCTGCACGCCGACCGCATCGGCCACGGTTACCATCTGCTTGACGAGGACCACATCAACGATGCCAAAATCACGGACAAGACGGGTTATATCCGCGAGCTTTGCCAATACATCGCGGAGTCCCGCCTCACCATCGAGGTTTGCCTTTCCTCCAACATGGATACCGATCCCCATCTCACCTCAATCGCCGATCACCCCTTTCGCCGCATGCAGGAACTCAAGCTCTCCACCACCATCTGTACCGATAACCGGCTGGTCTCCAGAACCACGGTTTCGCGTGAGCTCAAGCTAGCCGCGGATCATTTCGGCCTCACCAACCGTGTCCTGAAGAGCATCATCATCTACGGGTTTAAGCGCAGTTTTTTCCCCAAGGACTACCGCCAAAAACGGATCTATGTCCGCCGTGTCATCGACTACTACAAGGAAGTCGAGAAAAAGCACGGCATTTACGTTGAACCCGTCAACGAGTATTGACGTAAGAGGGACAATCCCTCGGAGGGGCGGAAGCAACCCGTCCTCCAATTCACTTAAGAGCGAGCGGCAGACCATGTGTACCCACGAGACCGCCATGATAGAAAAACTGTTACCCCTGAGAGCATATGAGCCCAAGCTTCTGGATCGCAAGGATTTGAGAAGCTCAGCCGTGCTGATTCCAATCCTGAAGCGGAGTGGAAACCAACTGCTTTTCACCCTTCGCGCCCGTCATCTCAGACACCACGCGGGACAAATAAGCTTCCCGGGCGGAGGCGTCGAACCGGAAGAGCGCCCATGGCGAGCGGCCTTGCGCGAGGCCGAGGAAGAAATCGGCCTGGCTCCCGAGAAGGTCCGCCCATTCGGTCGTCTGGACGATGTCTACTCTCCGCGAGGATTTCATATTCAGTGCTTCGTCGGCTTGGTGGAGCGCTTCGAGCCCAGACTCAACCCGGGCGAGGTGGAAAAGCTGGTCGAGGTAGATCTCGACGAGCTCTTCGACGATCGCCTCCACGAGGTCAGACCCAGGGGCAATTTTCCAGAGGTACACTATTTCCATTTTAAACACGGCCTCGTCTGGGGCGTTACGGGTTTGATCACCTATCGTTTGCGCCAGGTTCTGCGGGGCGCCAACCTGTCGCAAGGCGCCGCTCATGGTTCGGCCGCGGCCGCGGGATGATCGGAAACCCCCGATGTTCGGTTGGCGGAAGTGAGAATTTTCCCTTTTCCAACAATTTAAGTTTTGCGTCGAGGTAGAGTCTTAGTAAAATAAGTGCGAGAAGCTGAACCGAGATATCGTGGGGGTTTGCTCGGCAACCGAAACGACCGCATCGCGGTCCTGTCAGTTCGGAATCGCGTTTCCCGCGAGTTGAGGGAGTCCGTGGCCAGTTTTTACGAGATCATCAATAACCGCACCAGGTGTGAAAAGACCCAGCAAACCTTCCAAAACTGCAGCGTCTGCAACCGGGAACTGCGCACGGAAGATCTTTATGTTATCGCCAAGGCGTTCAGTCGGGGCGCCTGCATCATGGAAGCGGTTCAGTGCCTTTCCTGCCAAATGGAGTCGAGAGCCTACGCCTCTCAACAGTCCATGGAGAACATCACCCTATACAGTGGCCGGCGGTTCAACGATTTTCTTCAGGACTCCATCCAGCGAAAAACCTATCACCTCGGGGATCCCTCCTGCCTCATTACGGGCGAGATGCTTTCTCCCGCGGATTCCTTCGAACTCTATTGTTTCAATATCCCCGACGCCAACCTGGATGACGACAACTTCCTCTTCGTGGGACCGACGGCCATGGAACAGATGAGCGAGCTGCTTTCCGAGGAGACGCGCAAATCCTGGGGCAGGTTCACCGAAACTCTGGCGCCCGAATCCCCGGAGAACATTGTTTCACCGATTTTTATTGGTTGAGGCAAACATGTTAGGTTTCCATCTCCGCGCGGGATTTATCTTCCTTTGCGGACCCGCATTGCTTTTCAACAGCGTGCTTTTGGCTCAGGACCCGGCACTGATCTATCCCTGGGTCTCCAACAACGCGCAGTTCGAGAGCCTGCTGGTGGTCAACAACCTCGGGAACGCGCCCACGACGGTCAGGCTGACCGCGCGCCGCGCCGTGGGTGAGGAAGAGTCGGTCGAACGGGTGATCCCGGCGGCAGCGTTTTTCAGCGCCAAGTCCTCCGAGCTTTTTCCCTTACTGGGTGAAGGCGCCGGGTACAGCGTGACCGTTGCCGGCGATGGCGCGCCACTTGCCGGCAGGTGGATCAGCTTCCAACGGATGACCGCGTCGGCCAATTCTCCGGCCCAAGGCGTGGCCGTGGACCTCGGCGAGATCGACGCGGGCACGAGAGCCCGGCTCGGAAGGGCCATACTTTTCGGTTACCTGCCGGTTGAAGACAACTTTTTTGCGGCTCCCGTCATCGTGAACCTGGGGGCCAACCCCACCGATGTCCATCTCTACCTCTATGACCCCGAGGGGAATCCGCTGGCGGAAAACCACGAGTTGATCACAGGCCTCGAACCCTATCGCCCCTTTGCCGTGTTGGTGGAGGAAATATTGCCCGGCTACCGCGGCGGTTTGAACCTGATCGCGGTTTCCGAGGGTAACCCTTTGAGCGGCTGTAGTTTCGTGTTCAACACCAGTGGCGAGCCCTCCATCGGCAATGTAAGCGGTCTCGATACGGACGCGGGCATCCAGACCTTTTCCTTTGCATTCGAGGCCGGCGATCAGGGTTTTAGCGGCGGTTTCGCGGACTATCCCGCGGGCGAGGAGGCCTTCTACGAACTCGCCTTCGGACACGAGCCCCTGCCCGCCCCGCTTGCAGGGCTCGGCGCCGCGCTTTTCCTGAATGGGAATAACCATAGCGCCGATCTGTTCATGTTCGTAAAACGGAAGGTCGGCGGCCTGCGTCCCAACACGGATTACCGCGTTCGTTTCCGCATCGAGATCGCCTCCAACGGCGCCGCGGACTGCAGCGGGATCGGCGGGTCGCCTGGTGATTCGGTCTACTTCAAGGCGGGCGCGTCTACCTTCGAGCCCTTTGCCGTGGAAGAGGACGGCCGGTTTTCGATGAATATCGACAAGGGCCAACAGTCCCAAGGCGGACGCGCCATGGATTCGCTGGGTGATATCGCAGTTGAAACCGACTGCGAACAACCCGAATATATGCTGAAAAGCTTCGACAACAGCCAAAACCTTTTCGAGATCAAAACCGATCCCTCCGGTGAGGTTTGGATCATTGCCGGCACGGATTCGGGTTTCGAAGCCACGACCCGATTGTATTTCACTCGAATCGACGCCGCATTTTTTCCCGTGGGCGGTCCCTTCCAATAACAGATGAGCCCCGCCCTAACCGTGAATCTCTCGGCGCATCCCCGGCCCTTCGCCACAATGGACAGCGACGCCGGCTTCCAGTACCATGGAAGGAGAATCAAACAGATGAAATGGGAGCGATCATGAACCAAATAAAAATTCCCGAGCAAACAATCGATTGCCGCAACTTTATCGGTGGACAATGGCGGGATGCCCGTGGAGCGGGGATGGACGTGTATTCACCTTATAGCGGGACGGTTGTGGGCCAGATTCGCGAAAGCACGGCTGAAGATGTGGATCAGGCCGTGACCGCCGCCCGCGAGGCGCAATTCGAGTGGGCGCGAACCCCGATCAAAGAGCGAACCCAAATTATGTTCCGCTTTCGCGATTTCCTGGTGGCTCGTTTGGAAGAAATTTCGCAACGGATCTGTTTGGAAAACGGCAAAACCATGCCGGAAGCGCGCGCCAGTTTGTTGAAGGGAATCGAGGTTCTGGAATTCAGCCTCAGCCTTCAGAACCTGGACGAGGGCGGTAAAATGGAGGTCTCGCGCGAGGTTTTTTGCGAATATCGGCGCGAGCCGCTGGGCGTGGTCGCGGGCATTACGCCGTTCAACTTTCCGGCCATGGTTCCCCTGTGGATGATTCCCATCGCCATTACCTTGGGCAATGCCTTCATTCTCAAACCCTCGGAAAAAACGCCGCTGACCTCGATATTCCTCGCCGAGGGCCTGCGCGAGGCCGGCCTGCCCGACGGGGTATTCAGCGTGGTGCATGGCGGCCGCGATGCGGTCGAGGCGGTGGTCGACCATCCCGGGATCAAGGCCGTCGGTTTCGTGGGTTCGACCAAGGTGGCCAAGATCGTGTACGCGCGGGGGACCAGCCGCTTCAAGCGGGTACTCGCCCTGGGCGGCGCCAAAAATCATTTGATCCTGCTGCCCGACGCGGATCCCACGCTGGCCGGATCGGGAATCAGCGATTCCTTTACCGGCTGCGCGGGCCAACGCTGCATGGCGGCCAGCGTGCTGATCGCCGTGGGCGAGGTGGATCACGTGGTCGGGGACGTGGTGCGTCGGGCAAGCTCGTTGCGTTTGGGCCAAGACATGGGCGCCTTGATCACCCGCGAACAGGTGGATTTTCTGCACGAGGCGGTGGCGCGGGCGGAACAAGAAGGAGCCAAGGTTCTCCTCGACGGCAGGAAGGCGGAAAAACCCGCCGGATACGAGGGCGGTTATTGGTTGTCTCCCACGATTCTGGATCATGTCAACCCCGACTCCATGGCCGCCACAACCGAGCTCTTCGGCCCGGTTCTCAGCATTATCCGCTGCAAGAATCTCAGCGAGGCGTTGCGTGTGGAGAACCAAAACCCCTACGGGAACGCGGCTTCCATTTTCACCACCAACGGCGCCATGGCCGAGAAGTTGGCCCAGGGCGCGCGTTCGGCCATGGTGGGCATCAACATCGGCATTCCCGTACCCAGGGAGCCCTTTTCCTTTGGGGGCATGGGCGACTCCAAGTTCGGTTATGGCGATATCACCGGCAGAAACAGCTTAAATTTCTGGTCGGAGCTCAAAAAGGTCACCACCAAGTGGCAACAGCAGAGGGATCATAACTGGATGAGCTAGGCGCCGCATTTCGCTGCTTTCCGCAACTGAAAATAACTGGTGCCCGCCACCTTGCCGGCAACCCAATAAGGAAAATGGGTCAGGAAGCCCTTGAGTCCCTTGGGAATGTCGAAGGTTTTCTGCTCCTCCCGCTCCAGCAGCACCCCAAATCCGGCGCCACTCAGAAGCGCTCTGAATTCCGCGTGATCCCAGTGATAGGTATGGGGTCTGTCAAAAAACAGGAAACGCTTGATCCACGGGGCAAAGGTATGCACGTAGAGGCGCAGGGTTCCCCCGGGCTTCAGCACACGATTCAACTCCGCCAACACGAGGTGGACATCGGCCACATGGTCCAACACGTTATAGCAGATAAGATGGTCGATGGATTGCGACCGGAAAGGAAGCCTTTCGGCGGTCAGAGCAATCAGGGGCATGGGTTCCAGATCCGGGCTCGATTCGATTAGGCCCTCCTCGGCATAGGTCAAGGCCAGGGGATCCACGCCGAGGGGAATCAACCCATCGGGCCGGAAAAAGTTCAACACCGACACCGGGCCGCAACCCACATCGACCACCTTGCCCGCCGGTAGCTCGCCGCCGCTCTTCTCCAGAACTTCCTGCCAAAACGCGTGTAGGGAGATGTCCTTGTAAAGCAGGTTGCGGCGCCAGCCACGCCAAAACGCGGCCTCGGAATCCTGGGCGCGCCGCCAGCGCGATCGGGTCGCCGGGCCGGATTTTTCCTCATGAAAACAAGCCCTGGTGAACCCCGTCTCACTAGCCTCCCAACGGGAAATCCGGCCGCCACCGGGCGCGGCCAACTCCTCGCCGTCCTTCCAGGCTCCCAATCCATGGCCATCCACAATGTCGAACCATTCCAATGGCGGTACACTCCTCTACCAGGGAACGCCACGCGCCATCGCGGACGCACGAAAACTCCCGAAATTCGATTTCCGAGCTTACCCTATCACGGGCCCGGGGACCTAGAAACGATATTGCCGTTTCATTAATAAAATAAAAAAGAAGGGCGCGCCCAAAAGCGAGGTGATCACACCCACGGGAATTCCCGAGGGCGGCAAAACCAGGCGCGCGATGAGGTCGCAAATCACCAAAAGCGTCCCGCCGGTCAAGATGCATGCAGGGGCTAGGTAGCGGTGGTTGCCGCCCCAAATCAGGCGACAAATATGGGGCACGACCATGCCCACAAAACCAATCGGCCCCGTCACGC